>JBAXGJ010000423.1:0-1511 GCA_037139475.1 Actinomycetes bacterium | reverse complement strand
GCCTGCTCCGCGCTTGCCGTAGCTCCTGCCGAGGCACGCAAAGTCGGCGCCGGTAAAGGAAATCAGCCGAACATCGTCGTGATCATGACCGACGATCAGGCAGCGGCCGATCTCGTCAACATGCCGAACGTGAAGAAGCTGCTCGCCGACCGCGGCACGACCTTTTCCGACGCGGTTGACTCGTTCCCGCTCTGCTGCCCAGCCCGTGCGACCTTCATCACCGGGCAGTACGCCCACAATCACGGGGTCGTAGGCAACTTCTATCCACATGGCTGGTACGGAATGAAGGACCGCGGCAACATTCTGCCGACTTGGCTTCAGAAGTCTGGCTACCGCACAGGCATGGTTGGCAAGTGGCTCAACGGCTACGGCGCGCTAACCGGCAAGGGTGAGAAGCCGAAGGGCTTTGACGTCTGGCGCGGCCTGCTCGACGTCTCCGCCTACGACTACTTCAACTTCGTTATGAGCATCGACGGTAAGGGCGAGAAGACTTGGGGCGATTCGGTCTTTGCTCACAAGCTCGTTGAGTTCGCCAACATTCAGGTTATAGACAAGCCGGAGCCGGTCGTGCTCGCCGTGATCAAGAAGCTCCAGGCGGTCTTCGGCCCGCCGCCGTACACCAACTTCGGAAGCCAGAACACGAAGGACTACACCGTTGACGTAACCGGCAACGTGTTCACCGATCTGCTCGACAAGGAAAAGAACCAGAAGAAGCCATTCTTCATGTGGTGGTCGCCAGCCGCCGCACACCGCGAGGACGTAGCCACATCGCCTGCGCTGCTCGGCCGCAAGGGAGTAGACCCGCGGCCCGCTCCACGCTACGAAGCAAAGAGCAAGAGCTACACGCTGCCGCGCCCGCCGAACTTCAACCAGAGCGCATCAAGCTTCGCGAAGCTGCCGGCGAACATGACTACCAACCTGCCGGTGCTAGACGATAAGGCGATCGCGCAGTTGCAGCTCGATTACGAGGGCCGCACCGGCTCGCTGCTCGCAGTCGACGAGCACGTCGCAAAGATCGTCAAGAAGCTCAAGGACACGGGCCAGTACGACAACACGACGATCATCTTCACCTCCGACAACGGCTGGATGCAGGGTGAGCACCGCGTTCCCGGCGACAAGTTCCTCCCTTACGAGGAGTCGCTGCGTGTTCCGTTCATCATCGCCGGGCCCGGCGTGCCGAAGGGCCGCAAGATCAGTGGCCAGGTGACGAACGTTGACTTCGCGCCGACGATTCTCGACCTCGCTAAGGCGAAGCCCGGCCGCACGATGGACGGCGTCTCGCTCTTGGCAACAGCCAATAACCCGAAGAAGCGGCCTGACCGCGCGATCTCGATCGAGGCACCGGAGCCGCTCTTCTCGAGCCCATCAATGCCAACGAACAAGTGGGATCAGGCCTACAAGGGCGTCCGCACCGACGAATGGAAGTACGTCGTCTACAAGGTCAGCGGTGGCGAAGAGCTCTACGACCTGAAGGCCGATCCGTTCGAGATCAACAACCTCGCGGCCGACCC
>JBAXGJ010000422.1:0-1518 GCA_037139475.1 Actinomycetes bacterium | reverse complement strand
GCTTGATGTAGGCGCCGATCTGGCCGCGGATCGAAGCGGAGCTTTCGATCACGAGATCGTGCGGGTCAACGCCGATCCGTGGTGGAGTATTGGTGATCGGTTCAAACGGAGTACCGAACTCAGTGCCGCCAATCGTCCGCAGCGGCCCGATGTCCCAGACAAACATTGCGTTGCCGTCACGCGGCAGTGAGCCGAGAGTCGGGATTCCGTAACCGGGTGTTACGTCGGGGCTGCGGCCAACGCCGCCAACGAACGGCCGGTAGATGCTGGCGCCGATCGTTCGCGCCTCGACCTGCGTTGCGGTATTGCTGACCTGATGATCACCGTAGGACATCTCGATCATCACCTTGTGCGCCGGTGTTCCGGGGAGCGGGCTGGTTGTCATGTGCTGCGCGTAACCGTCCGGCTCGCCGCGATCCCAGAGCAGCTGCATGATCGAAAAGATCAGCGGGTGGGTCTTCGTGTCCGGGTAGCTGAGGTAGAGGAACTGGGCGAACTCGTCAAAGTCGACGCTGCGCGTAAGCAGCGTTGAGTAGTTGATCCCCGGCACGTAAAGCACTGAGCGAGTTACGTCGGGGGAGAGCGCAGTCAGCGCACCACCCATGATGCCGCCCTGGCTATTGCCGTAATAGGCGACGTAGCCTGGCTTCAGCGTCGAGACGCCGTCGACTGCGAAGTTCGCGTCGGTCGAGAGGCCGCCGCTGTGCGCGAGTAGCCGCCCGAGGTACATGAAGTTGAGGAAGCCTTGCTGATCGCGGTCGGCTAGCTCGTTCATGTACGAGAGGTCCTGAAGAATCTTGACCGCGTTAGGAACATCGTCCTCGGCCATTCCGCTCCAGTCGGTGGCGCAGACGATCATCCGGTTTTCGAAACCGAATTGGCGCACGTTGAGCGAGTTCGCTTCGGTGTACCTCCCCAGCAGCCCGTGGCCGTACATCGTCGGCTCCATTGGCGTTACAACGCCATTCTGCTTTGCCGAGCGGGGGATGTTGCAAAGGAAGCGAGCTTCCATCGTGTTGCCAGCCGTTTGGACCGGGAGGCCGTCCTTGCCGAGGTTGAAGTGGCCGCCAGCGGGGCATCCGGCTTTGTTCAGGTAGCAGGGAACGGTGAAGACGCCGCTAACGCGGCGCATCCGGTTCGGGTCCTGAGCCTCGGTGTAGTCGACGACCTCAGTGATCGTCCACTTTGGCGAGCTGCCGGCAATCTTGTTGTCGGCGAGGTTCTTATCACCGAGCTGCGAGAAGGCGTCGTTGCGGATCTTCAGCATCCTTGCGCTCAGCGACTTCTCGCTTGCGACCGTGAAGTCCCATGCGAGGTAGAGATCCTTGCGCGCGATCTTCGCCTTCGCGAGGCGCTTGAAGATGTCTTCCATCGCCGCCCGCCGCGCGCCACCACCGCTCTTCTTGTCGCGGAAGGCGCGGAATGAAGCCGGCGCTGCCAGCGTTGCTCCCGTCGCCGACTTGAGCGAACGCAGCGCGACGATGTAGCGGTGCCCTTCAAGGAAGTTCTTGCCGGGGC
>JBAXGJ010000421.1:0-1518 GCA_037139475.1 Actinomycetes bacterium | reverse complement strand
GCCCCGGCAAGAACTTCCTTGAAGGGCACCGCTACATCGTCGCGCTGCGTTCGCTGAAGTCGGCGACCGGCTCGACGCTGGCAGCGCCGGCTTCATTCCGCGCCTTCCGTGACAAGAAGAGCGGCGGCGGCGCGCGGCGAGCCGCGATGGAAGACATCTTTAAGCGCCTTGAGAAGGCGAAGATCGCGCGCAAGGACCTCTACCTCGCATGGGACTTCACGGTCGCAAGCGAGAAGTCGCTCAGCGCCAGGATGCTGAAGATCCGCAACGACGCCTTCGCGCAGCTCGGTGACAAGAACCTCGCCGACAACAAGATCGCGGGCGCCTCGCCGCAGTGGAAGATCACCGAGGTCGTTGACTACACCGAGGCGCAGGACCCGAACCGGATGCGCCGCGTCAGCGGCACCTTCACCGTTCCCTGCTACCTGAACAAAGCCGGCTGCCCCGCTGGCGGCCACTTCAATCTCGGCAAGGACGGCCTCCCGGTCCAAACGGCTGGCAACACGATGGAAGCCCGTTTCCTTTGCAATATTCCCCGCTCTGCAAGGCAGAACGGCGTTGTAACGCCGATGGAGCCGACTATGTACGGCCATGGGCTGCTCGGTAGGTACACGGAAGCGAACTCGCTCAACGTGCGCCAGTTTGGCTTCGAGAACAGGATGATTGTCTGCGCCACCGACTGGAGCGGAATGGCGGAGGACGATGTTTCAAACGCGGTCAAGATTCTTCAAGACCTCTCGTACATGAACGAGCTGGCCGACCGCGACCAGCAAGGTTTCCTCAACTTCATGTACCTCGGGCGGCTACTCGCGCACAGCGGCGGCCTCTCGACCGACGCGAACTTCGCAGTCGACGGCGTCTCGACGCTGAAGCCAGGCTACGTCGCCTATTACGGCAACAGCCAGGGCGGCATCATGGGCGGCGCGCTGACTGCGCTCTCCCCCGACGTGACTCGCTCAGTGCTTTACGTGCCGGGGATCAACTACTCGACGCTGCTCACGCGCAGCGTCGACTTCGACGAATTCGCCCAGTTCCTCTACCTCAGCTACCCGGATACGAAGACTCACCCGCTGGTCTTCTCGATCATGCAGCTGCTCTGGGATCGCGGTGAGCCGAACGGCTACGCGCAGCACATGACGACGCAGCCGCTTCCAGGGACGCCGGCGCACAAGGTGATGATCGAGATGTCGTATGGCGATCATCAGGTCACTAACACCGCGACGCAGGTCGAGGCGAGAACGATCGGAGCCAGCATCTACCGGCCCTTCGTCGGCGGCGTGGGCCGTAGCCCCGACGTGACTCCTGGCTACGGAATCCCGACGCTCGGCTCACTACCGCGCGACGGCAACGCAATGTTCGTCTGGGACATCGGGCCGCTGCGGACGATCGGCGGCACTGAGTTTGGCACTCCTTTCTCCCCGATCACCAACACGCCGCCACGGATCGGCGTTGACCCGCACGACCTCGTGATCGAAAGCTCCGCTTCGATCCGCGGCCAGATCGGCGCCTACATCAAGC
>JBAXGJ010000420.1:0-1528 GCA_037139475.1 Actinomycetes bacterium | reverse complement strand
GGGTTGGCGATCGTCGCGCTGGCCAGCAGGAAGCGTGGCTCGGTGCCGTAGGCGCGAGCGATGCGCCGCAGGCGGCGCAGCACGTTGGCTACGTGAGAGCCGAAGACGCCGCGGTAAACGTGGGCTTCGTCAACAACGACGACGGCGAGGTTGGCGAAGAAGTCGCCCCAGGCCTGATGGTTGGGAAGGATTCCGACATGGAGCATGTCGGGGTTGGTGAGAATCAGGTTCGAGCGCTTGCGGATCGCTGAGCGCTGCTCGCGGGCCGTGTCGCCGTCGTAGATCGCCGGGCGAACCTCATCGGTCAGGCCGAAGCGCGCGATCGAGCGAGCCTGGTCTTGGGCCAAGGCCTTCGTTGGATATAGGTAGAGCGCGCGCGCGTGGGCGTCGCCACAGAGAACTTCCAGCGTCGGCAGCTGGAAGCAGAGCGACTTGCCTGAGGCTGTACCGGTAGTGACGATTGTCGTGCCCTGCCAGGCCGCCTCGAGCGCTTCGAGCTGGTGGCTATAGAGCTGTTCGATCCCTGCCGTTTTCAGACCGGCGAGCAGCTTCGGCTGCAGATCGGCTGGTATCGGGGCAGTCTTTGCGGCCCGTGACCCCTCGAATGCCTCCCGCACCAAGCGGCCGTCGGCGCGGCCTGCATCAAGCATCGCGCTCCAAGGCTCGGTAGTGCGGACGGTGCTCACGCTGGTGATGGTATGCGCGATGGCTACCCTCGATCAGGTGCGCTGCGCATACGTTGACATGGATGGCACCTTGCTCGGCCCCGGCGGCGGTCTTTTTGCCGGGCCTGACGGCGAGGTCGCGCCGCTCGGAGCGAAGGCGATCGAAGCTTGCCTGCGAGCTGACATTGAGGTCGTCGTGATGTCCGGCCGCCGCCGCTCGACGGCAATTGAAGACGCCCGCCTGTTCGGTCAAGGCTCGTGCATCTTCGAGACCGGCGCCGGCGTTGTGATGGAAGGTGAGACCTACTGGCTGACCGGCACTTGGCAGCCCGATGAGCGCACGATCCATCAGCAGATCGCCGACAGCGGTGCGCCGGCGCTGCTGCTCGAGGAGTACTCCGGCTGCCTTGAGGTCCATGACCCGTGGCACAGGGAGCGTGAGGTATCGCACCTGCTGCGCGGCTTGCTCGACACCAACGCCGCCGATCAGTTTCTTGCCGATAACGGCCACGAGGAGCTTGAGATGACCGACAACGGCGCCGTTCACCGTCGCTCACCGGCACTTGCCGAACTTTCCGAGGTTCACGCCTACCACCTGCGCCCGCGTGGGGTTTCGAAGGCGCACGCCGTCGCCGCCCACCAGCGGATGCGCGGCTACAAGCCGGAAGAGTGCGTTGCGATCGGTGATTCGCGTGAGGATCTGCGCGTCGCGACGACGGTCGGCAGCTTCTGGTTCGTCGCTAACGCGCTAGAGCGCGACCCGCAGCTGGTTGAAGCGATGGCCGGGCACGCCAATGCGCGCGTCGCAGAAGAGGCCCACGGCGCCGGCGTTTATGAAGCGATCTTGACGACGCTTCGCGGCG
>JBAXGJ010000419.1:0-1532 GCA_037139475.1 Actinomycetes bacterium | reverse complement strand
GCCCAGAAACCGGCGAGCGAAACGTGGCCGCTGCGGTCGACCTCGCGGACCAGGTGGCCGGTGATCAGGAAGCCGGAGATCGCAAAGAAGACGTCAACACCGATATATCCGCCGCTGATCAGATCAGGCCAATAGTGGAAGACGACGACGGTCGCAACGGCGATCGCACGCAAAGCCTGAATCTCCGGGCGCAGCACCCGCTTCTTGGCCGGTTTGGTTGAGCCCTGAGGGCGTTCTGAATCGTCAGTCACAAGCGAAAGGATGCGGTCGGCCGACGGAGCTGAGGCCAGAGGCCAGCGCGAGCCAATAATACCGGCGGCCCGGCGGGGAAAGCGCCAATCAGCGCGCCAGCCAGCCGCCGCTGTCGACCGCGCGCAGCAGGAACGGTGCCAGCGTGGCGTTGAAAGCGGGAGTCACGTGGCTCTCGTCGGAGTTGACGAGCAGCCCACCGATCACCGGGTAGCAGCGAGACCTGTCGCAGTAGAACTCGGTCAGGTCGACCACACCCACGCCGGGCCGGCGTAGCGACTTGGCAGCGGCCGCCGCAGGGTCGGGGAATTGGTCGAGCGCCTGTGAACGCTGCCTCGCGCAGGCCGGGCCAGCGGGCCGCTCCGCGGCCATCGCACGCTCAACACAGTCCAGCGCAGAGATCTTCATCCGCGGGTTGTCGCGCAGCACGATTATCTGCTTGACCGACGGCGGCAGCTTGCTCCACTGCTCGCGATAACCGGAGACCGAGGCCTTGTAGCTCGCCGGCGAATAGCGCTCTGCGATCTGTGAGATGAAGATCGTGTGGACCTGCGGATGGCGATCGATCCAGCCGAGCACCTCGCGCTTCCACTGCTTGCATTCGCTTGCTGTCGCCGCGCTGCCGACCGGCACTACAGCGGTCGAGAACTGGCAGCCCTCAAGGCCGATCGAGGTGACGTTCCAGTCGCGCGCCAGCGCTGCCGCGGACATCCCCGTCCGCCACTTGAAGGAGTGGCTATCGCCGATCAGCGCCGCGCGGAGCTTCGCGCGCTCGGGCGGGACACCAAGCACGCACAGCTCCAGCGTGCCGTCGCGCTGGCTGACGTCGTTGCTGCACAGCTCAATCTTTGTCTTCGTGCCCTCGCCAAGCCGTGCACTTGCCGGTGATGGGACTACCGACAGGCGCAGATTGGGATTAAGACACCCGGGTTTCAGCGGGTCACGCGAGGCCGCCCCGAGGCAGGGCGCGCGGCTGCCAAGCAGCGCCTTTGCGGCGGCGAGGTCGGAGTTCTGGCGTGATGTCAGAACGGCGAGCGCGCCGACCGTAGCCAGCAACACGGTGCCTGTTCCCACGAGCACGAAAGCGAAACTGCGCCGCGGACGATGCGAGGCCAGCAGCGGGCCGGAGCGCAGGGGATCTTCAACGAAGCGCTTGGAGAGCGCTGCAAGGATCAGCGTCAGCGCGACGAGCCCGAGCTTGATCGGCGTGTCGAGCTCGCGCAGCAGGAGGAACGGCGTGAGGATCAGCAGCGGCCAATGCCACAGATAAACGGAATACGAAA
>JBAXGJ010000418.1:0-1534 GCA_037139475.1 Actinomycetes bacterium | reverse complement strand
GTAGAGCAGCGGGCTTTTAACCCGAAGCGCGCAGGTTCGAATCCTGCCGGCGGCACTTCCCTGACGGCCCGCCACCCGCGCGCGGCTTGACCGACCGCTAATCGTTAGTTAGGTTCGGACGGTGGATCAGCCGCTGCAGACCTCCTGGCGCCGCCCAGTCATATGGGCCGGGATCCCTCTCATAATTGGTGCGGTTAACGAGTACGCGATCTCTGCCGCTCTCCCCCAGATCCGAAGCGACCTCGGGTTGCAGATTCATCAAATGCGATGGATGATCATGGTGTTCCTAATTGCCGACGCCGTGGTGCTCGTCGCCGCCGGTCGCCTCGGTGACCGCGTAGGACGCAGGCCGGTCCTAATGGTCGGCTTGGCCGTGCTCACGATCGGCTCGGTTGCTGCGGCAGTTTCCCCGGACTACGGCTGGCTGCTGCTGGCGCGGGGTGTGGAAGGCGTAGGGGCCGGGATGATGTTCTCGGGAGTGCTCGCGATTGTGACCGATGTTGCTCCCCCGGCGATGTTGGGTCGCGCGTTCGGCCTGTGGGCTCTCGTGGGGGCGTTCGGAGTTCTGCTTAGCCCGATCGTCGGCGGAGCTTTAGCCCACTACGCGTCGTGGCGGTGGATCCTCATCGCGCACGCCGTGCTCAGCCTTATCGCGCTGCTGCTTACGCCTCTTTTCCTCAGCTCCGACAAACCGGAAGCCTCCAGTCCCCACAGCACGCGCCGACTGCTCGGCAGCGCGAATTTCGTTTCAGGGACGGCAATAGTCACGTTGATCTACGCCACGATGTCGCTCACGTTTTTCACACTGGGTTTCTACCTTCACACGGTCGAGGGCCTGAATGCGCGCGACGTTGGTCTTGTATTTGGTGCCTACGGGCTTTTCTGGCTTGTCCTACCGCCGTTCACCGGGCGACTCGCCGACCGCCTGGGCGTTCGCGTCCCTTTGTTGATCGGCCTCGGCCTCGTTTTCGTCGGCATGTTGGGGCTCTCGATCAGCGCCGGCGGCGCCAGTCTGCCAGCGACGATCGCGGGGCTCGCAGTTGCAGCAATCGGGGTTTCGTTCGCGATGCCCGCAGCCAACTCCGCTGCCTTTGGTCATCTCCACCCGGAAGACCGCGGTGAGGCCTCCGGACTCAACATGACGGTGCGCCTGATCGGCAGCATTCTCGGCGTCGCCACGGCGGCATTCCTGCTCGAGTCGATCAGTGGCACCTCAATCCCTCAGATCGGCGTTGCAGGCGGGCTCGACGACGCAGCGATGTGGATCTGGCGGCTCGGCGCACTGGTTTCGCTGATCGCCTTCGCTGTAATTCTTGCCGGCATACGAACGCCCGACAAGATTGCCGTCGCAGCCTGACTAGGGCGACGAAGCGCTCTCAAACTCACTAATGGCGAAAGTGGCGCTCGCCGGTGAAGACCATCGCCGCGCCGCGTTCATTGGCAGCGGCGATCACTTCGTCGTCGCGGATTGAGCCGCCAGGCTGGATTAGCGCTGAGGCGCCGCCGTCGAGCGCGCCAATCACGCCGTCGGCGA
>JBAXGJ010000417.1:0-1534 GCA_037139475.1 Actinomycetes bacterium | reverse complement strand
CCTGAGTGGCGTCGGTGATTTCAGGGACGGCGGTCCAGAGGACCTCGTTCGTAGAGGTGTTGCGTTCGGCTTGGAACCAAGTCCGGCAGCCGGCTCGGTGCCACCACCACTCGCGCTGGACGCCATCGGTGTTGGCGCGGAAGTAGTTGTAAGCGTTCAGTTCGCGCTCACCTGGGCGGTCTTGGGGCCGCACGACAATCTCTCCGCCGAAGCCAAAATCGGTGACTTCGCGGGTACCGCAGATGGGGCAGTTCAACAGGAACGACATACGACTCGCAATCGGTTGCTGATTTTCTCCTCCGCGGAGTTTAGACAAATAGGTTCAAGGAATGCAAGTGCGCTTGACAACGAAGCCGCAAAGTGGCAATAGTGGCGAAAGTAGCAATGGGCGCATGATTACCTAAGCAGTCAGCCTGGGAGGGCGAGATGAACGCAGATAGTGGAGCTGGACCGACGACGGCAAGTCAAGAAGTTGATTACGAGGCCGGTGGGCTGACTAAGGGCACCAACTGGTGGGGCGCCTTCGTAATCGGACTGGCGGGAGTAATCCTTGTCACCGGCATCGCGCCGATCATGGTCACATCGCTCGGCGCGGCGTCTATACCGCTGATCGTCGTAATCACCTTCATGGGCTACCTGCTCTGTCTGATGCTTGCCGAGATGGCAGCGATGATGCCGGAGCGCACAGGCGGCCTTCCGTCGTTCGTCTACCCAGCCTTCAAGGATCGCTACTCGACGCTCGCCAAGCACCTCAACGGCGGCACCGCGTGGGCCTATTGGCTCGGCTGGTTCCCGGTCGCGCCGCTGAACATGATTCTGGCGTCGTTCTACTTGGCCGACCGTTTTAACCTCAACCTCGACTCGGGCTTCACGCCGATCAACACTTTCATCGCCTACTGGACGCTCGGGATCGCCGCGGTCGGCATTCTGCTGTTCCTAATCCCGGCTAATATGGGGATCCGAATTGGAGCCGGCTTCGCAACGGTGCTTGGCCTGCTCTCGATGATCCCACTGACCTTCCTTGCAGTTGCTTGGATCTTCAGCGGCTCTGCCGATCTCGGCAACCTGAGTGGCTTCACGCACCTTGATGGCACCGGATTCTTCACGGGCATCGATGGGACTGGATGGTTGCCGCTCTACATCGCTTACGCCTTCCTGCTCACTTGGAACGTGCTGGCGATGGAAGCCGCCGCGTGTTACATCGGAGAATGCCATGACCCTGAGCGTGACGCCAAGATTGCGATGAACCTTGAGGGTGGCTATGGCCTCTTCATCTACACGCTGATCCCAATCGGCTTCATCGCGGTGCTCGGCGCGGGAGCTCTGTCGAACGCAGACCTTGTCGATCCAAACACGATGTTCGTGACCTTCGCTGGAAAGATATTCGACACCGGTGGCGAGCTACTCAACTGGCTGATTGCGGCGATGTTGATCGTGGCTCTGTTGCTTTCAGCGCTAAACGCGATCATGGGCTGCGCAAGGTCGCTGCACCAGATGTCGGTCGACGGGCAATTCCCGCGCTTCTTCCAGCACA
>JBAXGJ010000416.1:0-1538 GCA_037139475.1 Actinomycetes bacterium | reverse complement strand
CGAGTGCAGATAGATCACGTGTGGCATCACCGTCGCGCCAATGATGCCCGCCGCCAAGAGAATGCTCTCCGTGCCATCGAAGCCGGGGATTACGAGCCCCTTCGCAACCGACACGCCACTCGGACCCGCCATCTCAACCTGAACGAGAAACCCGACGATGATGATGCCCAAGAGCCCCGTAATGACAGCTTCAAAATGGCGAAACCCACCGCGCGTCTGCAACGCCAAGATTGCGAACGAGCCAACGGCCGTAACCAGCGCTGCCGGCAAGAGCGGCAGTCCAAACAACAGGTAGAGCGCCACCGCAGCACCAATGAACTCGGCGAGATCCGTCGCCATCGCCACAAACTCTGCAATCAACCAGAGCGCAATCGTGACGGGCTTCGAGTGGCGCTTACGACACGCCTCCGGGAGCGACATGCCCGACGCAATGCCGAGCTTCGCGCTCATCGACTGCACGAGCATGCCCATCAAGTTGGCGGTCAGGATGACCCACAACAGCATGTAGCCGTAGCCCGAACCAGCCGCAATGTTGGTGGCGAAGTTGCCCGGGTCGACGTAGGCGACCGCCGCCACGAAGGCGGGCCCAAGGAACGGCCACAGCTTGCGAAGCCCCCGCCGTTGGCCCGTCAGCGACTGCTCGGCCGCGGCCAGCACCCGTGCCTCACCCGGCAGGGCGGCTGCAGCTGGATCGGCGACCGTATTCTGGAGGTGCGGCGGCGTCACGTCCGTATTCTAGGCATGCCTAGAAATCCGTGCGCACCGTACCTCGCGCTCGCCGCGTCACGGGCCGTCGGGCTGCGGCACGACCAGCGAGGCTCAGTGCCCGAGAAACGGCCGGATCACCGCCATGCGACGCGCAGTCTGGCTCGCGCCCGCATCCTCAACTCGGTCCGACGAACCCATGATGCCGACGATGGCGCGGCTGGCGATCCAGCGCAGCGGCTCTGGCTCCCACTTGCGAACGGGGTGGTTGACCCACGGCTGCGCCGTCAGCTCCGTCTCGCGGCCGAGGATCAGGTCTGCGAGCGTCCGCCCAGAGATGCTCGTCGCGGCAACGCCATGGCCGGAGTAGCCGCCGGCAAAGGCAAGGCCCGTCGCCCGATCATGCGTGACGCTCATCGACCAGTCGCGCGGCACGCCAAGCGCTCCGCCCCAATGGTGCGTAATCGCCGCGCCTCGGGTGGCAGGAAAGGCCGAGTGCAGCGTGCCGGTCAGCCGCGCCTTGACTCCCTCGTGCCGCTCGTAGCGCTCGTCGACGGGAGAGCCAAGGCCGTACGGCGCCCCACGTCCACCGATCGCGATGCGATTGTCCGCCGTGCGCTGGGCATAGAAGAAGAGGTGGTGCGCATCCGAGATCGTCTCGCATCCCCGCCAGCCAAGCTCGTCCCAGATGGCATCCGACAGCGGCTCCGTCGCGATCATCAGCGAGTAGAGCGGGAGGTAGGTGCGCGCCTGGTGCTTGAACTCGACGGTGAAAGCCTCGGTCGCGCGCACCACGTGCTGGGCCCGAACCGTGCCGTGCTCCGTGACGACGG
>JBAXGJ010000415.1:0-1540 GCA_037139475.1 Actinomycetes bacterium | reverse complement strand
GGCGTCCGCGAGGCATCAGTAGCGCTTGGTACGCGTGGTAGACGTCGGGTCGTCCTGACCAGGTTCGTCGGGAAGGGGCGAGATCGTGGTCCACCTCGTGCAGGAGCGATCCGTCCGGAAGAACGAGGTGATCGACAAGAAACCCCCAGATTTCCTCGTACCAGTCGTCCCATTGGGCGTCGCCGGTCACGGCATAAAGGGAGGCGACGGTGGCCAGTGCCTCGCAGGCCCCCCAATGAAAACGCTCGGTGACCACCGGGGTTCCCTCGAAGTCGGTGGTGTAGATCAAACCGCCTGGTTTGATCCATCCCTCAGTCAGAGCGCGCTGGGTTAGGGAGATCGCGGCCGGGAGCAGCCACGCTTCGGCCTCAGGGTCATGGACCGTTCGGAGTTGCAGGAGCAGCCGCGCCCACTCCAGACCGTGGCCCGGCGTGACGCCGAATGGCCGGAAGGGGTCTGCTGGTCGATCAATGTTGTAGTCCGGCGAGAACGTCCAGTCGGGCTCGAAGTGCTCCGGGATCCTCCAATCGAGGTCCCGTGCCCCGTTGTCGACGCTCTTGCGCGCGATCTCGAGTGCACGCCCGTATAGCGATGTGTCGCCCGTGGCGTGGCCCGCCGCAAGGTATGCCTCCACGAGGTGCATGTTCGCGTTGAGGCCCCGATAAGGCTCGCACTTCTCCCAGTTGGCCGAGAACGCCTCGCGACCGAGACACATTCGTGGCTCCCAGAAATGCATGTCGACGACCACGAGGGCGTCGGCGAGGATGTCGAACCCCCCGTCAACTTGCGCGCAAGCCAGGCTCGAGGCGGCAAGCACGACGAAAGCATGGTCATAAAGCCGCTTTGGAAAATCGGGAAGACTGTCGCCGAGACATGTGAACCAGCCGCCGTGCTCGGCATCGCGGAAATCGGTTGAAAGGGCGCGGACCCCGTGGCTAAGGTCTGCGCTCCACCGCTCATCGCCCTGAGCTGATGCCAGCGCGAACACATGGATCATTCGCGCAGTGATCCACAGCTCGGACGGACGTCGAGGATCCGGAACCCCGTCATCGGTGAGCCATCCGAAACCGTGCTCGACCCGTGAGCGCGCTGCCCAAGCGAGCTGTGCTTCGGCCAACTGTGCCAGCCGACTGATGTGCTGAGCATCGGCTGATGCGAGCAATTCTTTCCCCGGCATGTTCGTTCCCCTACGCGTGGCCGTGCATGAACAACGGGACCAGCCAAGCACCGAACCCTGGTAGAAGCAGCTGGTGTAGGCGAGTCATGGGATGTCATTGGCGGTAGTGACGTTGTCGCGAGCAATCCACATCAACTGAGATTGCCCATTTGTGCGTCTAGCGCAGATTTTCAGCCACAAACTTCTGGCCATAGACATCCCATGTCTGTAAGGTATCAATAGTTCCCACCTAAGTCGAGAGGTTCCAATGACCCAACCACGCGAGCCTGCACCGCAAGCCGCGCGCCCGTCCTACGTTGATGGACAGATCGTTAACGGGCATCGGTTTGATGCGGCGAGTAACTCGTGGATCCCTCTGCCCCC
>JBAXGJ010000414.1:0-1544 GCA_037139475.1 Actinomycetes bacterium | reverse complement strand
ATTAGGAAGGTTGCGGATTGGCGCCGGCGTGTGCCGTCGGAAAGCCCGATCGACAGCGCGCGATGCAGCATGCAACGCTCGCTGAAACCACGTGAAACCATAGGTGTACGAGACTGTCGACGCGAGACAGCCCGTACCGGCAGGGTGATTCAATTCACCGCATAGCATAGCAGCGCGAACAGGATTCTGACGGTCTCCGCCGCAACGGAGATCGCCGATGAACGCGCTGACGCTGTTCCAAGCCCTCGAATCCATCCCGGACCGCCGCACGAAGAAGGGTCGCCGCTTTCCGCTGCCGACGATCCTGATCATCGCGCTCGCGGCCATGCTGTCGGGTGCCAACGACCTGCTCGCAATCGCGCGTTGGGGGCGGCGGCTCAGCCCCAAAGCCTTGCAGGCCATCGGTGCCAGCACGAAGCGCAAGCAGGCGCCCTGTCACGCCACGTATCATTATGTTTTTCAGGAACTTTCGCCCGAGGCCTTGCAACAGGCACTCGGTGTGCTCGTGGCTGTCGAGAGTGGTCTCGGCCATGTCGCGATCGACGGCAAGCGGCTGCGCGGCAGCCAGCACGAGACGAGCCCCGGCGTGCATATGCTGCACGCGTTCTCGACCAAACTCAGAGCCGCCGTCGGCGCGCTGAAAGTGCCGCCGGACAGCGGCGAATGCATCGAGGCACTTGAGCTGATCAAGTCGCTGCCGCTCGATGGCGTGCTCGTCACCGGCGACGCCGCCTTCACGACGGAGGCCATCGCGCGGGCCATACGAGAGCGCGGCGGGCACTACTTTCTATTCGTGAAGGACAACCAGCCGGAACTCGTCTCCGAGCTCGAAAGAGCATTCGGAGATCTTCCCCCCTGCCGAGATCATCGCGGCCGAGCCGGGCCTCACCGCCGACAAGCGGCGTGATCCGCCGGATCTCACGCGCGCCGAGATGGTCGACAAAGGCCACGGCCGGATCGAAACGCGTCGCATCCGCGTACGCACCAGGCTGCCGTTGCGTCTCGACAAGAAGTGGCCTGAAATAAAGGCGATCTGCCGTATCGAGCGCATCCGCGAGACCAAGGACCGCTGTTCGCGCGAAGTCATCTACGCCATCACCAGCGCGCCACCCGAGACCTTCGACGCGGCAGCCCTGCTCAAGGCATCGCGCGATCACTGGGCCATCGAGAACTGCGAGTTCCACGTCCGAGATGTGACGTTCCGCGAGGACGCCTCGCGCATTCGCACGGGCGATGCGCCCGAGGTCATGGCGCTGCTCAGATCGAGCGTGCTCGGCCTCATTCGCCGCACCGGCCGCAAGCCCACCGAAGCCCGCCCCGCCTACGCCGCCCGCCCAAAGGCCGCGATCAAGCTGCTCATGGGTTCATGAATTGAATTGCCCTGTGTCCCAGGGGGCCTAAATTTTCGTCGAGCTTGAATTTCATTCCGCAGCTGCGCTCGGAACAGGAATGATTCGTTCCCGTGTCACCTCTGCCGCATAGGCCAGGGCTGCACGGATATCGTCTTGGACCAGCTGCGGGTAGGCAGCAAGAATCACGGCCTC
>JBAXGJ010000413.1:0-1549 GCA_037139475.1 Actinomycetes bacterium | reverse complement strand
TCACCTCAACTAGCGCTTTCGTTTCGGGCGTGCCGTGCTTTTCGAGTTGTGCGAGAACCGAATCGCTCGCAACCGAGTGGATCAGCCTCACATACGGAACGATCAGTTTGACTTTGCGGCTCTGTAGCGCGCCGATGAAATCGAACGTGAATCGGTCGGGGTAGGCGTCGGCGCGGGCGATTAGATCCTGCGCGCGGTTCTCCCCGACCAACGTGATGCCGGCGTCGAGCAGCTTCCCGCTCTCATCGATAGGCACATACTTGGAAGCCAGCACTAGCTCAACTTCGGAGCGGCTGCGCCCGACTCGCTGGCAGGCCGCGCTGATCTCGGCCTCGATCGCTTCGCGCGCCGCGATGATCGCCTCGGTACTGAGTCCGCTGATCAGCTCAGCCATGTCGCCCCCAGCATCCGGCCGGTATCGCCGCGGTCACGGCGATAGGAGAAGAAGTCCTCGGGCGATGAACAGATCGTGCAGATACCGCAATCGTAGATCGTCCCCACGCCGGCGGCTTCAAGCTGCGCGCTCGCGACGACAGCGAGGTCAAGGTTGTTGGCATTTGTGAGCGCAGCCGGATATTCAGCAAAGGTGTCGAGCATCTCACCGCTTACCTCGTAACAGCAGCCGCGAGCGCCCGGTCCGATGACAGCTACAAGCTCGTCGGCTGCGAGTCGATGAAGCGCTGCGACTCCCGAATCGAGCACTCCAGCTACGAGTCCTCGCCAGCCGGCGTGCAGCGCGCCGACCGCATTGCCGTCGCCAAGAAGAACCGGCAGGCAGTCGGCCGTGCGCACAGCGCAGAGAATGCCACTGCGGGAAGTCGCTTGGCCGTCAGCTGGCGTGCTGTAGGGCTCAGGCTGTTGGTCGCCATCAATCACAGTCACATTCGTTCCGTGTACCTGCTCGGCTTGCGCCCAGTCCGCGAGCGCGATGCCGCTTGCGAGCTCGACCGATTCGAAGTCCGCCTCGGCCGCTGCGGCGAAGTCGCCAGCGCTGGCTTTGGTGAAGAGGAACTCGGCCCGCCCGACAGTCAGTCGAAGACCAAGCGGCTCTTCGCGAAACGGCGCGGGCGCAAGCGCTCCGCTCACTCGGCGGCGCCTCGAGCGTGACCGAGGGCCGCGGCAAGCTGCTGCTCCGCTCCGGCGATCTCACCGTCGAGCGTCAGGCTCAGGGCGTATTGGAGGGCGGCGCCCACTGCCGGCCCGGCTTCGACGCCCGCGGCGATCAGCTCGTCGCCGCCGATCTCAAGCTCGACAAAGCGAAGCTCCTCGATCCAGCGGCGGGCGTTGTCACCGCCGCCGAGGGCGACAGCCTCAATCGGTGCGCCGCGCGCCGCTGAGGCGATCTCGGCTGGCGTCTGCGCATTTCGCAGTGGGGCCGCCGTCACCCAGCGAGAGGCGATCGCAACGAGGTCTCGTTCGCTGGCCGTGAACTGAAGGAAATCGAGCCAGCGTGTCAACAGGTCTAGCTCGACCCCTTCGCTTAAGGCGCTGAGAGTCAAGAGGTCTCTGCGACCGGCGTCGCCGAGTAGCTCGAGTGCGGCCTCCAACC
>JBAXGJ010000412.1:0-1549 GCA_037139475.1 Actinomycetes bacterium | reverse complement strand
GGCTTCGCGATGCCAGCTGAGTTCGCCCCGCACGAGGGCACCTGGATGCTCTGGCCTCACCGCGCTGACACTTGGAGAGATCAGGGAGGTCCGGCGCAGCAGGCTTACGCTGAGATGGCTGCTGCGATCGTCGCGGCTGAGCCGCTGAGGATGGGTGTACGCGGGTCTCAGCTTGAGGGCGCGCGCGCTCTGCTGCCAGCAAGCGTCGAGATCGTCGAACTCGACAGCGACGACGCGTGGATGCGCGACGTTGGCCCGACCTTCGTCACCAACGCGGACGGTGAGCGGCGCGGCGTTGACTGGCAGTTCAACGCCTGGGGCGGCCACGAAGGCGGCCTCTACCCAAACTGGGATCTGGACACGAAGGTCGCCGCTGAGGTAATCGAACTTGAAGGCGATCAGCGCTACAGCGCGCCGCTGATTCTCGAAGGCGGCTCGATTCATGTAGATGGTGAAGGCACCTGCCTCACTACTGAAGAGTGCCTGCTCAACAAGAACCGCAACCCGTCGTTGACGCGCGAGCAGATCGAAGGTCATCTCTGCGACTACCTCGGCGTCGAGAAGGTGCTCTGGCTCGGCGCCGGCACCTATGGCGATGAGACCGACGGCCACGTCGACAACATCGCTTGTTTCATCCGGCCCGGCGTGGTCGCGCTTACTTGGACCGACGACGAGTCACACCCGCAGCACGCGATCTCACTGGACGCCCGTGCGCGGCTTGAGGCGATGACAGATGCCCGTGGCCGCTCACTGCAGGTCGAACTGTTGCCGATGCCATCGGTGGCGCCGATGAGTGAGGCTGAGGCTGCCGGGATCGTCGCCTCTGGTGAGGTTCTGCCTCGCCTCGCCGGCGATGAGCTAGCTGGCTCCTACGTCAACTTCTACACCTGCAACGGCAGGATCGTCGCTCCACTGCTTGACGAGAGAACCGATGAGGCAGCGATGGCGAAGCTCGCCGAGCTTTTCCCCGAGCGCGAAGTGGTCGGCGTGCCGGGCCGCGAAATCTTGCTCGGCGGCGGCAACGTCCACTGCATTACGCAGCAGATCCCAGCCGCCTAGACCGCTCCGCTAGTTACTTCTGCTTGCCGCGTTTGAGCCGGGCGAAGATGCCGACGAACGGCAGCAGGATGATCACTCCGATAATCGCGCCGAAGATGCCGCCAAGGTCAAAGACGTTGCTGTCGCCAATCCCAAGCCCGACAGTGAAGATCAGGTAGCCGAGGATCGCTCCCGCGAGTCCTAAGCAGAGCGAGAAGAGCCACGATTTAGGCCCGCTCAGCTCGCTCCACATGTCCGGGACTAGAAGCCTGCCAACGGTTCCGGCAATCAGGCCCAGCAGTATCGCGCCAATCATCTCGTCCTCCCTGTTTGTCTGGAGTAAATAGCTCGCCTCGTCATTCTGCCTGAAGCTTCGGCTGGGTTTCGAGCCACCGCTGCCCTTCTCCTGCCACAATGCCCCGCGGAGGGGTGGCAGAGTGGTCGAATGCACCGGTCTTGAAAACCGGAGTCCGGTAACCCTGGACCGCGGGTTCGAATCCCGCCCCCTCCG
>JBAXGJ010000411.1:0-1554 GCA_037139475.1 Actinomycetes bacterium | reverse complement strand
CATCAATCTGGCAGGGTAGAGGGGTGATTTCGATTACGACCAAGTCTCCGTACGCGATATCGGCTCTGACCGAGCTCGCGAGGACCCCTGATCACCCCGTCCCCGTCGGTGAGATCGCGCGCCGCCGCGACATCCCTGCGCAGTTCCTCGAGCAACTAGTAGCCACGCTCCGGCGCGGTGGGATCCTCCGTTCGCAGCGTGGCGTGAAGGGCGGCTACACGCTTGCGCGGTCCGCCGACCAGATTTCGGTTCTCGAAGTAGTTGAGTTGCTCGACGGTCCTCTCGCCGCCGACGGTGATGACGTCTTCGCGGCTTCGGCGGCCGCTGCGCGCGCAGTTTTGGCGGAGACGACAATCGCCGACTGCCTCGCCCGCGAGCAAGCTGCCGCCGGCGGCCCGATGTACTACATCTAGAGCCTCTTCACTTAGCGGTTCCGGTCCCTGGGGTGTTGCGGGATTGCGCGCCGGCCTAGAGGGCGTAGTCCGCGCTCAGTACCCGGTTCGGATCGGGCGGCAGGTTGGCCGCCCGGGTGTAACGGCGCATCTATCTCTGCGCACCGCTACTGTTTCCTTATGCAGTTCAATCCAACCGGCTCGACCGCGGCGCAGTTCTGCGCGACGGCGAGCGATAAGGAGCACCACCTCATGACACGTATTCGTAACCGCGCGGCACTGATCGCGCTACCGCTAGCTCTCGGAACCCTTGCAGTTGGTGCAGCAAGCGCCCCGGCCAACTCCTACCAGTGGGGTGACAACGGTTCAGGCGCTTGTAATGCGTGGCAGTCAGCCTTGACCCCTTCTCAGGCGGGAGTAGAGATTGGTACCTACTGCATGCAGTCCGTGACTGGCTGGATCACGATCAACGGGGGTGCCACGCAGGATCAGGCGATCAGCTGCGCCAATAACGACAGCTCGTCTGGGCTTTCATACAGCACCGATGGGCAGGCCTATGTGAACGATGGCCCCTGGTACGCGCTGGCGACTATTTACGCTAGCGACGGTGATCCCGGAGATGATGCTGTGACCGCGCCAGTTGCCTGGCAGACTGGCAACGGCGGGGACGCTGACCTCAGTTCCGAGAGTTGGGACGGTATGGACTATGCCGGGAGCAACTCCAGTGAGGAGTACGGATCCGCTGGCGCTGGAGTTACGAACTGGGGCGGCAACGGCGGGTGGCAGACTGCGGTGGCGTGTAAAAACGGCGAAGGTGACTTCACCCAACCCCAGGGCAGGCGCACAGGGCGTTCGAGCCAGCGGTTCGCTTTCCCGACCGCCCAGGTGGCGAAGGCTTCGGCTCCGCGAGCTCGCGATCGGACGATCGACTCTGCTGATAAGAAGAAGGGCAGGGCGTTTCTGGCTCGTGAGTACGTGCTGAAGAAGAACGTCACGCGCACCGATACCCGTACCTGCCCTGCAGGACTTGTGCGGAGGGGCAAACTCGCCTACACCGTTCAGGAATTCCCCGCTGACAACAAGTTCTCGTGGAAGAACCGTTCGCTGGTCGACGTGAAGATGACGGCGAAGGGCAAGAACGCCGGCAGCGTGAAGATGAAGC
>JBAXGJ010000410.1:0-1558 GCA_037139475.1 Actinomycetes bacterium | reverse complement strand
AGCAGCGCGAGCTTGTC
Organism: Actinomycetes bacterium; assembly: GCA_037139475.1. GTDB lineage: Bacteria > Actinomycetota > Thermoleophilia > Solirubrobacterales > Solirubrobacteraceae > F1-60-MAGs163. The sequence continues at coordinate 1,541 of JBAXGJ010000410.1, read as the reverse complement.
ATCGACGAGCTCGAAAACGTCTTTATCGTGCTTGATCTTCTTGCTGCGCATGTAGACGCGAAGCCACTGTTTGAAGATGTACGTCTCATAGAGCTCGAGCATCTCGTCGTCAGCTAGCGCCGGTTGGCAGATCAACGACGCCAGATACATCGCGGACTCGAACCCGAGCGAGATCGACTGGAAGTAGGGCGATCCGATCGCCGAGTCGCCGGCCAAAACCACGGGCGAGTGGCTGAGGAGATATTCAGGCTCGTTCTTATTGAGGTAGAGGCGGTTAGTCGCATTGCGCGCGCGGTAGAGATTGAGCGGAATGCAGAGGACCTCAAGGTCGCCAACGATCTCGCCGTGCGTCTCCCCCTTGACCCGGTCGATAAACCGATCCATCGACTTCGCCACTTCGGGTCTGTTCTCGCGCAGCCACTCGCCATCGCATTGCTGGGGAATTGTCGCTGCCTCTTCGCTAGTGATGCTTACGAGCCCAGTCACGTGACTGACGTTGCCATCTGAGAAAGTGCGGGCCACCGACGGGATGAACTTGTAGGTCGGGTTGTCGGAGTTTTTGTAGTACTTGCAGAGCTCGTTGCAGGAGTAGCTCTGGTCGTAGAGGAAGGTGATCACGAGCGAATTCTCAAGTTCAAGGTTGACAGTGTTTTGGCTCTCGTCGCTTGATAATCCGGGCGTCATGAGACGTTCGCGCAGCAGCGAATTGCGGCCGGTGCAGTCGACGACGATCTCATCAGGCTCAACCGTCGCCACGATCGACTGCTCTGACATTTCGGCCGCCAACCGCTCAACGGAGTTCCCCTGCCGCTCGGCGATCAGGCTGCTTAGCGCATGCTCGATCTCGTTCAGCGGCGAGAACCCAAGAGTCCACTGCTGGAGCAGGACACGCAGATCGGCTGGAATCGCAGTCCGAAACGCAACCCCCTCCTCAATCTCCAGCGGGTGGAAGATCGCCTCGACATCATCCTGATCGGACTGGAGCTCGCGAAAACTTTCGACCGAGTCGGCAACTAGTGAGGGATCGAGCTGGACCATTCTTGAGCGCGTGTAGTCCTCGCGCTTCTCGTAAAGCAGGACAGAGAGATGATCGAGTGGCTGGAGCAGCGCGGTCAGCATCAGCCCCACAGGCCCTGCGCCGATCACGTGCACACGGCGAGTCCGTTGGCTGGTTGACGGCAGGGCGGACAAAGCTGTTGTGATGGCGATTCCTTCCGAATCGTGCGCTTCGCTGGACTCCGAAGATGGCCCCGGACAGCTCACGGCTTGGGATGTCGATTATACGTCGCAACGGCAGCTCCCGGGAGATCCTTCGCTGCTGACTCGCAGCTCTGGGTATTCCTTGCGCCGCGCCGCGGATCTTGCGAAGATCACTCAATGGCCTCAGTCAGCAGCGACACAGTCTCGGCCCCGCTCCCAGCCCACTGGTACGCAGATGAGAAGCAGGCGCGCGACGAGCGCGAGCTGATCTTCCACCGCTCCTGGCAGGTAGCCGGGCTGTCAAAGGACGTACGCGAGCCGCAGTCGATGACGGCGACAAA
>JBAXGJ010000409.1:0-1561 GCA_037139475.1 Actinomycetes bacterium | reverse complement strand
CGATGGCCAAGGATCTCGCGCGCCACTTCGCGCCCGACGGCAAGCATCTTGAAGCCGTGGCCAGCGTCGAGGATTGAGTAGACGTTTGGGGCCGTCCAATCGGTGACCGGGTAGCGGTCGGGCGTCAGCGCCAGCACTCCGCCGTTGGGGTTCGAATCCCACTTATCGTCAGCTCCACGGAAGCGCTTCAGCATGAACGCCAGCCCAGCGGTGAAGAATTCACTGAGGTCGTCGCCCGCTACCTGCTCCGGGTTGTCAGGGCCGTAGGGGTCGACGGTGAAGTCGTCACCCATCTTCAGCGGTAATCCGCCACCGACGATGCCGCCGCCGGTCATTCCCATGCGGAAGTAGATTCCCCACGGCTGGTCGGTGATTAGCTCACCGTCGCGGTCGGAATAGAGCGGCGCCGTGTGGTCGAAATGGACGACCGGCGCGGCGCGGCCGGCATTGCCTGAGAGGCCAACCCCAGGGAGTACGTAGTCGCCCTCGCGCGCCAGCCAGTACTCAGTCAGCGGCGCCTGCTCGGCCTCCTCGCCTTCCCCGAGCGTTACTACCGGATCGAGCCCTTGCATCGCCCACCACTGCGGAGCCCAGAGCCCGGGGGCAGCGATCACAGCTTCGCAGCGAATCGCGCCGGCGCTGGTGAGCACCTCGCTTACCTCAGTCCCGCTGTACTCGAGGCCGGTTACCTCAACCCCTTCGAAGATCTGAACGCCCGCTTCGCGCGCGTGGCGGGCGAGGTTGCGGACCGTTCCAATCGCATCGGCCCAGCCGCTGCGCTTCTCGTGCAGGACCGCCTTGACGCCTTCACTGTTGACGTCGGGCCAGAGCCATTCGAGGTATTCGGCGCAGGCCGAGTCGCCACTGGCCAGCTCGGATTCGAAGCCGACTTCGCGCTGGCGCTCAGCGATCGCTTCGAGGTCCTCGCGTTGCGCTTCGGGTGCGACTACAAGGTAGCCAACCTGATGGAAGCCGAAGCCCTCAGGGTCGCTCTCAAAGATTCCAACCGATTCGGAGATCACCTCGGTCATCGCTTCAGAGCGGTAGTAGTTGCGGACGATTCCGCCGGAGATGCCTGATGCGCCAGCACCAATCAGCGATTTTTCGAGCACGATCACGTCTGGCTGGTCGCCTCTGGCGGTCAATTCCTTTGCGAGGTGCCATGCCGCCGAGAGGCCGTGGACTCCTCCACCGATGACGATGAAGCGCGCCGCTGCAGGTAGCTCGATCGACGGCATCGGCCAATCCTACTCCTGCTTCCAGCTTGCACGGCGCGGCGAATTTGTGGTCTGATGGTTGCGTCAGTCGGCCGTCGTGGCCGACCGCGCCGATCTTCAGGAGTGTTATCGATGAGCCACGATGTAATCGTCTTGGGGGCCGGGCTTGCTGGCCTCAGCGCCGCCCGTGATCTCTCCCTGGCTGGGAGTGACGTGCTGGTGCTTGAAGCCCGCAATCGCGTCGGCGGCCGCGTTGAACAGACGACGCTGGCCGACGGGCGCGTGGTTCAGCTCGGCGGCGAACTGACCGGCGAGTTTCAGCACGCCTATCTCGGCTTGGCAGA
>JBAXGJ010000408.1:0-1563 GCA_037139475.1 Actinomycetes bacterium | reverse complement strand
GCAGACGCTCTAGCCAACTGAGCTACAGCCGCAGTGACGGCGGAGTATAGAGCGCGGGGCGTGGTCGGTGAGCTGCGCCGACGATCGGAAGGCGACGACCAGAATCGAACTGGTGTACGCGGCTTTGCAGGCCGCTGCGTAGCCACTCCGCCACGTCGCCAATCGGTTCGAAGCCTAGCGCCCGCGCTCGTCGGCGCGGAATGTCCCTGCCCGCGCCGCGCTGATACTCTTTCGCTTCTTCCCAGGGCGATTAGCTCAGCTGGGAGAGCGCCGCCTCGACAAGGCGGAGGTCACTGGTTCGAGCCCAGTATCGCCCATCAGCTTCGCGTGTAAACGGCTCTCGAGCTAGGCGGCGAGCGCGGCGCGCAGTACGCCGGCCATCTCACAGACAGCGTCGTGAGAAGTGCGGTTGACGACGGAGAAGTTGATGAAGCCATGGATCAGCGAAGGGTGGCGACGGAGCGTCACTTCAACGCCGTCAGCCTTCAGCTTCGCCGCGTACGCCTCGCCCTCGTCGCGGAGGGGATCAAACCCCGCAGTGATTATGTGCGCCGGCGCCAGACCCTCTAGGGGCCCTGCCTTCAGAGGTGAGGCCTTCGGATCGTTCAGATCGTCGTCGACGCTGAGGTAGTGCTGGCCGAACCAGTCCATTTGAGCTTCGGTGAGGAAGAACCCCTCACTGAAGAGGTGATAGGAGGGGTACTTTTCGGCGAAGTCACAGACCGGGTAGATCAGCAGTTGGAAAGCTGGGGCAGGCCCACCGTCGGCGAGCGCCTGCTGGGCGGTGACAGTTGCGAGTTGGCCACCAGCGCTGTCACCGCCAACGGCGACCCGCGACGGGTCGGCGCCAAACTCGTCAGCCCGCGCCACTACGTCCCGAAATGCTGCCAGTGCGTCATCGGCCGCGGCGGGGTACTTGTGCTCTGGGGCTAGGCGGTAATCAACCGAGAGGACGCGGCAGCCGGAGTGCTGCGCAATCAGCCGGCACGGCGCGTCATGCGTCTCCAGATCACAGATCACGAAGCCACCGCCGTGGTAGAAGACGAGCAACGGGCTGATGCTGTCCTTGCACTCCTCTGGCACATAAAGGCGCGCAGGGAGCGGGCCTTCGGCGCCCGCGACCGTCGTTTCCGTGACGCTCGCCATCGGAAGCTGCGGCGCGGCAATCAAAGAGCGCGTCTCGGTCACTCCCGCGCGCGCCTGAACAGGGCTGAGCCGCTCCATCTCTGGCTGCGGTGCCGTCGCCATCAGCTTGAGCAATAGCTGAAGGCCGGGGTCAAGCGTCTGCCCGTCGAGCACGGTCGGCGTTCCGCCGGCAAGGCGAAGCTGAGCCGCTGGCCCGAGTCGCATTAGGCCGCGAACCACGGCTCCTTGGGCTTTCAGGGCAGCAGAGGCGGAATCCATCGTGCGAAAGCTAACTGGTCGGTGCCGTCGGCGCTGCGACGAATGCAAGCAGTGCGTCGTTGAACTGAGCCGGCCGCTCAAACATCGGGACATGGCCCGTGTCAGCCATCGTCAGGAGCTCGGCGTTCGGGATCAGCTCACAGAACTCGAGCGCGTCAC
>JBAXGJ010000407.1:0-1564 GCA_037139475.1 Actinomycetes bacterium | reverse complement strand
TTCGTGCGCTGGGACCAGACCGAGCCGAGCAGGTCGGGCTCCTACAACAGCAGCGAGATCGGCGAGCTTGATGACTTCGTTTCGCGGGCGCACGCGTCAAACAAGAAGGTTGCGCTCACCGTGCTCGGCACGCCTGATTGGGCCGGCGGAGCGGGCGACATTCTGACTGCGCCTCGGGATCCGGCTCAGTACGCCAGCTTTATCGGCAGGCTCGCCGCCCGCTACAAGGGCCGAGTTCAGTCATGGGAAATCTGGAATGAGCCCGATGAGGCTGAGTTCTGGCACGGAACGACGCCGAGCCCAGCCGCTTACGCGCCGTTACTCAAAGCCTCATACGCCGCGATCAAGGTCGCGGATCCAGCAACGCAGGTGGTTGCCGGGCCGCTGACCGGCAACAACTATGACTTTGTCGAAGGGCTCTACGGCCAGGGGGCCGGTGGATCTTTCGACGCCGTTGGCGTCCACACCGACACGGCCTGCGGGATCAACGCGCCGGACATCTTCTACAACGAGAACGGCCGCATCGGTCGTTTCACCTTCCTTGGCTTCCGTGAAGTTCACTCGGTGATGGTTGCCCACGGCGATGGCAACAAGCCGATCACGATGTCGGAGATGGGCTGGTCAGCGACGACGTTGATCTGTCAGCGCGGCAAGTGGGCTGGAATGAAGGACGCTGGCGTGAGCGAAGCGACTCAGGCCGCATTCCTGACTCAGGCCTATCACTGCCTGGCTGGCTACCCGTACATGCAGACAGGGATCTGGTTCAGCGCCCGCGACGCTGGCGCGGCTGAGAGCGAGCTCAACCGCTACGGGCTAATCCGTTGGAACGGCACCAAGCGCGGTTCGTGGGCGGCGATGGAGCAGGTCTCGACCAGCGGTGACCAACTGAAGACCGCCTGCGCCGACCTTGAACCGCCGACGATCAAGATCCTCTCGCCGGTGTCGACAACTCAGTTTCAGGATCAGCTCTACGTGGCTGCCTCCGCTTATGATGCCGACAGCGGCATGAGGAGCCTGCGCTTTTTCCTCAATGACAAGGTGGTCGGGGCGGCGTCGGTCAAGAACGACGAGGTCTTGGCGCGCACGGTCACGACCTCGTCGCTTCCATTCGGCCCGGCGACACTCAAGGTGAGGGCGATCGACAGCGCTGGCGCCGTCAGCTACCGCGAGGTTGTCGTCAACCGAACGCGGATGAGCACACTCCCACCAAAGAAGACGGCGCTTTCCTTCAAATTGACCGGGAAGACGGCGACTAAGACTGTCACCGGTCGCTCGACTGTGCCGGGGACTCAGCTAATGGCGACCGGCAAGGTGCTGATTCGCTGGGAGCGCTACGTGCGCAAGGCTTGGGTGAAGAGCAGGAAGGCTTACCACTGGTCTTCGAGGTACGCGATCTTGAAGAACCCGGTTTCACCGTTCGTCTTCACCCGCACTTTGAAGGGCAGCGGCCGCTGGCGCGTGACCGCTACCTACGCAGCCAATTATCCGTTTACGAAGTCGGTAGCGGTAAAGACGATTCGAATTCGTTAGCCTCGGCGCTAATGCGCCTGCTCGTTGCCCGCTG
>JBAXGJ010000406.1:0-1564 GCA_037139475.1 Actinomycetes bacterium | reverse complement strand
TTCGTGCGCTGGGACCAGACCGAGCCGAGCAGGTCGGGCTCCTACAACAGCAGCGTGATCGGCGAGCTCGATGACTTCGTCTCGCGGGCGCACGCGTCAAATAAGAAGGTTGCGCTCACCGTGCTCGGCACGCCAAACTGGGCCGGCGGTGCGGGCGACTTTCTAAACGCGCCGCCCGACCCGGCTCAGTACGCCAGCTTCGTCGGCAGGCTCGCCGCCCGCTACCAGGGGCGCGTTCAGTCTTGGGAAATCTGGAATGAGCCTGACGAGACTGAGTTTTGGCATCGAACGACGCCAAGCCCGGCCTCATACGCGCCGCTGCTGAAGGCCTCCTACACGGCGATCAAAGCTGCCGACCCAGCCACGCAGGTCGTTGCCGGCCCGCTCACAGGCAACAACTATGACTTCGTTGAAGGGCTCTACGGCCAGGGTGCTGGCGGCTCGTTCGACGCCGTAGGCGTCCACACCGACACAGCCTGCGGGATCAATCCGCCTTCGGTCTTCTATTACGAGGGCGGGCATGTAGGCCGCTTCACCTTCCTCGGCTTCCGCGAGGTCCACGCCGTTATGGCCGCACACGGCGACGGCGCTAAGCCGATCACAATGTCGGAGATGGGTTGGTCAACCACAACGACCCGCTGCGACCGCGGCAAGTGGGCAGGAATGAAGGATGCCGGCGTCAGTGAAGCGACCCAGGCCGCGTTCCTCAGCCAGGCCTATCACTGCCTAGCCGGCTACCCCTACATGGAGACCGGAATCTGGTTCAGCGCGCGCGACGCTGGTTCCGCCGAAACGGAAGTCGACCGTTATGGGCTGATTCGCTGGAACGGAACCAAGCGCGGGTCATGGGCGGCGATGGCACAGGTCGCGGCCGAGGGCGACAAGCTCACCGACTCGTGTGGTGACCTCGAGCCACCGACAATCAGGATCAACTCGCCGACCTCGGCTACTCAGTTCGAGGATCAGATATTTATCTCCGCCTCCGGTCAAGACGCTGGCAGCGGCATGAAGAGCCTGCAGTTCTATATCGATGGCAAGGCCGTCGCCGGTGCGTCGGTTAAGAACGACGAGATGCTCGAGCGGACACTCAGCACCAAGTCGTTGCCCTATGGGCCGGTCTCGGTCAAAGTTCGCGCGATCGACCGGGCCGGGGCTACGACCTTCAGCGAGGTCGTTGTGAACAAGATCAAGATGAGCACGCTGCCGGCGCAGAAAACGGCGCTGGCATTCAAGGTCACCGGTAAGTCTGCGACAAAGACGATCAAGGGCCGGCTGACGGTTCCGGGTACGCAGCTGATGCCGACCGGCACAGTTCTGATCCGCTGGCAGCTCTACACGCGCAAGCACTGGGTCACCCAGACGAACTCCTGGTTCTGGGTTTCGAAGTACGCGCGCTGGAAGAGCCCGTCGGCGCCATTCGTCTTTACACAGAAGTTGAAGGACAAGGGGCGCTGGCGCGCGACGGCAAGTTACGCCGCCAGCTACCCATTCGCCAAGGCCCAGGCCGTCAAGACGATTCGAATTCGTTAGCCTCGGCGCTAATGCGCCTGCTCGTTGCCCGCTG
>JBAXGJ010000405.1:0-1570 GCA_037139475.1 Actinomycetes bacterium | reverse complement strand
GCGAGCGGGCGATCGGGTGACTAAAGAAGCCGCCTCCGCCGCTGTGCGCGTGGCGCGCTAAATGCTTGCGATGTGGGTCGGAGATCGGGTCTGAGCCGTTCATTCCCTGGAGGCCACCGCGAAGCCAGACTATGCCCATCACGATTACGATCAGCGCTCCGCAGAGCAGCGGTAGCCACCAGATCTGGAGCGAGTCCGCCAAAATTCCTTCGGCTATTGAGCCGATCGTTGCGAAGATCAGCGTGATCAGCGCGAAGGCGGCTAGTACTTCGCCCTCCTCCTTCTCTGGCACGCCAAGCTGAGTGATCGCCGAGAGTATTGCGCCAGCTGTTGAGAGGGCGAGACCGGCCGCTGCGAGCAGGATTGCCAGCGCACCGATCGCCAGAGCCTCGCCAGGAGCGGAAATGCCGACTGCTCCGGCCAACAAGAAAGCTAAGCCACTCGCGCCGATCGAGAATCGGATTATGTTGCCGTAGGAGTATTCCTTCTTCCAGCGTCGCATCAAGACTGCGACGAGCGAAGCGCCAACGTAGAACGATGCCAGCAGGGCGCCGTAGATCTGGGGCGCAGGGCCTATCTCTTGTGCGATCTTCGGTAGCAGCGAGACCAGTGGCCACGCGAGCAGCTCAAGCAACGCTGTAAAGATGACCGCCATTCGTACCGCGTGCGTGCCGATGATCGCCGTCATGGCAGCTTTCATTGACACCGAAGCTGCAGCGAGCTTTGCCTTGCTGGCGCCGGTCTCTTTGAGCGGAGCAAGGCGGGCGAGTACGAAGATCACCGGTAGATAGCTGAGCACGTTGAATGCGAACAGTGGTGCCGCCCCGAGCCTGTGTAGTAAGACCCCGCCTGCGAGTGCACCAAAAACAGAGCCAACTGCATAGATCGAAGAGAAGAGCGCGTTAGTTTCGTCGAGGGTTCCCTCGGCTGAGTACCCGCGCACCAGATGCTGCCAACAGGGGTACATAATCGCGGTGGTTGCGCCCGAAGCCGCGGAGGCGATTACGATCACCGTGAAATTCAGTCCTCCACTCAGTTGGATTGCCAAAACTAGTCCGTAGATGATCGCCTTGCTGAGGGCGGCCGCGATGCAGACGTGGCGGGGATTGAAGCGTTGAGCGATCTTGCCGGAAGGTCCCGCTAGGAGGGCCGCGGCCACCGCGTACGCAACTCCAACCATCACCGTCGCCAGAGCATTCTTCGTTGTGGCGTATACGAAGTAGGTGAAAGCGAATACTTGGAGCGTCGAGCCGAGGCAGGAGATAAAAGTCGTGGCTGCCAGCCGGCCTAGCTCTGGCGAGCTGGGCTTCGGAAAATGGAGGCGAAGTTCTGCTCGAAGGGTGCTCATAGTCCGATCAACGCGGAAGACTACAGCTTCCACTGAGACCCTAGAGGACCGTAGTGCTCTTTCCCACAGTCACTTTCGCCATCTTTTTCCTGATCGTTCTGCCGCTGAACTGGCTGACGATGCACAACCCGCGTAACTGGCGGATTATGATGCTGGTCGCCAGCTACCTATTTTACGCTTGGTGGGACCCATGGTTTGTGCTGCTGCTGGCTGGTTCGACGC
>JBAXGJ010000404.1:0-1571 GCA_037139475.1 Actinomycetes bacterium | reverse complement strand
AGGTACTTGGAATTGGTGGCGTCCCGTTGCAGCCAGATCGCGGTGACGTTACCGAGAGCATCTGCCGCGAGACGCGGATCGCCTGCACCCCCGAGATCGCCGGTAATCTCGGCGGGCGCGCTCCAACTTCCGGCGACGAGGCGCGAGACGATCATGCGATACTTGCTCGTCGAGTACGAGTAGCGCGACCACATCGCAGTGATCACACCCGCCCCGTCCGCGGTAATTCTCGCAGCACTCTCGAAGATGCCGGAGCCGCCACTGGGCTCGAACGTCGTCGATGCGCCCCATGTGCCGCTGGAAAACTGCGCGCTCTGAACTCGGTTGTTGCTGAAGGTCGAATCGCAGCCGGTCCAAACTGCGACGGCCGTGCCGACTCCGCTCGTGGAAACCTGCGGGTACTGGGCGTTGCAATTGCTCTGGGAAAGTTGCACCGGCGCACTCCATGCGCCGCTTGAGTAGCGCGAAGCCTTGATCACAACGGGGAACACGTAGCCCGCGTTGAGATTTTGAGACCAGACCGCCGTGATAACACCGGACGAGTCCACGGCCATCTGGGGATAGGCGTCAGACGCATTGCGGTCGCTGCCCGACACGGCCACGGGAGAGCTCCATGAGCCACTCGAGTATCGCGCCGCAGTGATGATGTTGTTGTTGCCCGACGTGACATTCCACATCGCGGTGACCACACCGGCGGAGTCAACGACGATGGCCGCCTGCGTTGCATCGCTTCCGGCTGCAGAGATAAGCACGGGTGTGCTCCACGAGCTTCCCGAATAGCGCGACGCGTAGACGCCGTAGTAGCCGCTGCGCAGCTCCGACCAGACGGCCGTGACATTCCCGGACGAGTCGACTGCGGTGAAGGCCTTGCCCCAAAAGACGGCGTTCCCGCTGGTTACTGCCACCGGCGTATCCCAGGTGCCGGCCAGTGCATCCGAAGAACGAGCACCGAACAGACAGAGACTCGCCAGGAGCGTGATTCCGAATAGGAAAAAGGCATTGGCGGGGCGCGAGATACAAGTGTCCATGTGCGATTAATCGCGAAAGAACACAAAATGGCCTAACGACATTTGTAGGTGTCGGGTTATCCCCACATGGAGCGCTGCGGCTCTACATTTGTGCAGCGCTGTTAGCCGCGCGGTACAAGCTCGCCGAGCAGCACAAGCGCCATCCGCTTGTCGAGCGGCTCGTTGAGGCTCGAACAGCCGAAGCTCTGAATGCAGGCGGGGCAGCCCGACTCGCATGGACAGTCGGTGACGATCGACTGCGCGGCCTCGGCGATGCGGGGTAGTGCGGCGAAGGCGGTGCGCAGAATGCCCGCGCCACCCGCGCGCGTCTCGTGCAGGATGATCGTTGGCAGGCTCGTGTCGGGGTGGAGTTGCAGCGAGAGGCCGGCGAGGTCGCCGCCATCGCAGGGGACGGCCAGCGGCAGGGCGGCCGCCAGCAGGTGCTCGACACCGTGGAGGCCGCCGAGCGATGGCTCATCGTCGGTTGGAGGGCGCACGCACCAGAGAGCAGCCGTGCGGTACTCGCGCGGGGGCAGGTCGAGCGGGCGTTGGTCGATCACGGAG
>JBAXGJ010000403.1:0-1571 GCA_037139475.1 Actinomycetes bacterium | reverse complement strand
ACGGCTGGGACTACAGCGCAAACAATGTTGACCAGATCACGCGTCGCTTCCGCGGCGAGTGCAAAAAGGCAGCCGAGGAGCAATGAGAGTGACATGACCACCGCGGACAAAATGTTCAGCGATTTTCGCGCCGCCTACGAGCGTGGCGAGCGCACCAACGTGGCCGATTGCCTGGCCGGGGTTAGCGGCGACGAGCGCGACGAGCTTGAAGCGCGGATCAACCGCTACCTGATCGAGGAGGCACCGCTGCGTAGCTATGACGCAGCAGCTTTCGCGCTCGAACAGCAGACGCCTGTGATGCAGCGCGCTGCTGAACTCTTTGATGAGGCGGCAGCGACGAACCTTGTCGCCGCGCGCGAGCGCGCCGGGCTGACACTGGACGAGCTTGCCGCCGCGGTGCTTGCGAACGCAGGCCTCGGCGCAGATAAAGCTGAGCAGGCGAAAGCGGCCGACTATCTAGGCCAGCTTGAGCAGGGAACACTGCCGCGGCTGACCCAGCGGGTTCGCGACGCCGTTCGCTCGGTGCTCGACACCGACCCGGCTTCCAGCTTCGCTGGCCCCGAATATGGCTTCGCCTTCCGCCTTAGCGCGCGGGACGACGTTGCTTCCGACGAGAGCATTGAGCGCGCCGAGCTACTGATCGACGCAATGTCAACGCCCAGCCCTCGCGGCTGGGACGAAGTCGACGAGCTCTTCCTTTCAGACGACTGAGCTGCCGAGCGCGTTCTCAACCTGCTCGCTGCTGTGGCCAATCGCCGTGGCTAGCGCGTCAGCGTCGATCTTGCCGGCGAGGTAATCGGCCAGCGCTGAGCCGCGCGCCTCGTCCGGCAGTCGCGGCAGCTGATCGAGTGGAATGCGGCAGAGGTCATCGCGGTCCTTGAGTCCGAGCCGCTCAAAGCAGCCCTTCGGCTGGTTGTCGTTGATCTCCGCATCGAGCCTTCCGAGCAGGGCGCGGTCGGTAACTATCTCGGCGGTCTCGAGCCGAATCCGCGCCGCCTTCGGGCTAAGCGCAAAATGGTTTGCCAGTCTGCAGACCAGCTCAAGTGTCGGCGCGTCGTCATCAAGTTCGTTGACGAAGCGCTCAACCGCCGGTCGCGGCGCGATGAACTCGGCGGCGAAGCGGTTGGCAGACGACTCGTCCGGATCTACTTCATCGTTCAGCGACGAATTTGTGTCAATGCCAGGGCCGTGGCCTAAATAATGATGGCCCAGCTCATGGGCGAGCGTGAAGCGGCGGCGGACCGCTGCGTCCTTTCCGGCAATCAAGGCGACGTTCAGCCCCGGGCGTGTCGCGTAGGCGCCGGCCAACCCCTTGCCGAGCAGGGCGATCACAACGACGAGGTCAAAGCTCTGCTCAACGGTCGTCACGATGCACTCCAGCGGCATGTCGAGCGGCACATCGGTCTGCGCCCGCGCCTCGAGCGCCGCGGCCGTAGCCCGCGCCCGCCTCAGCTCCTTTTCTGCCTCGCTCTCACTCACCGGCGCGAGCGTACATTGCGCCGGGAACGGCTAGTGAGCTGCAAGCAGTCCGCGCCTCGCCGAGCGGCGTATCCTTTCCAGTGATGAAGAAC
>JBAXGJ010000402.1:0-1574 GCA_037139475.1 Actinomycetes bacterium | reverse complement strand
GATCAAAGACCGTGCCGCCGAGTAACTGCGCGTCGCGCAGCTTCGGCGGGAAACTTGGCTGGTCTGGCTCGCGCAGCCGGTTCGCGATCGCCGGCCGCGCGTGAGCGGTTTGCCCGGAGAACCATTGGCCAGCGCCCAAGACCAGCCAGGCCCAGCTCGGCGCATCGGCCCAAGAGCGGAGCGTGAAGGGTGGCGGTAGGCCGGGATTACTGAGCCCGGCAACCAGCTGCGCGTAGAGCGCAGCCGGTGCAAGCATCAACATTTCGAGCGAACCAAGCACGCTCGATGCCCGCTCGGCTAGTAGGCGCGGAGCGAGGAGATGGATCTCGTCGCGTGAATACCAGCCAGTGACGTAGCGTCGGCTCGTTGGCGCGCTCAGTGCGCGCAACGCGGCAGCGACCGGTTGCGAGATCAACAGTTGAGCGCGGTTGGAGTGGATAACTGCGGTCACTCCCTCGGGAACGACTGGGAAGACTTCGCTTAGCTGCTGGCGGATCCCTTCGAGCAGCTCCAGCACACCATCAGCATCTTCGCCATCAACCTCGGCATGGCGCGCGGCGAAATTGGGTGATTGAGTCTCGATCCAGGCCATCTTCAGGCGGCGCGCCACAAGCCGACGGTCCGCAGCACGACTGTATGGCCTTAGGCGGTCTAAACGAGTGAAGCGACGCGGCGGCCCGAGACGATCGATTCGATCTCGTCCTTTACGCGTCCGAACTCGAGCTCAGAGAGAACCGCTGTTCCCTCAAACGGAAGCTGCCTCGTAATCTCAAGCCAGTCGGTGCTGTAGTCGTGTTCCGGACGGACACGGATTGTCACCGGGCGCGGAATGCGGTGCGTGCGCAGCAGCGTCACTCGGAGCGAAGTTCCGCGACGCCAACCGAGTCGCTTCTGCGCGTAATCGGGAGTCCAGATGTAGAACGGGGAGAGTTCGCTGATCGCACGCTGGTTGGTGACCGTGTACTCGCCGGCGACTTCGGCCCAAGCACGAACGCGAACTCGGTCCGGCTGCTCGATTCCTCCGGGCTGGGTAAGGGCGCTGATCGCCGGGTCGCCGTCGGGCCAGACGCCTTCCTCAAGTGCACGGCGCAGCTCGGGCACGTGGGCGCCACGGACGACGTCGTTGCGCGCGTGCTCAAAGGTTGGGAAGAGGAAGAAGCGATCGTGCTCAAGCGACGACGGCTCGTTTTCATCGTCTCTGCGGAAGATCAGCAGCTGCTCGCCCTCGGAAAGCGCTCGAACTGTGACGGCCCACTCTTTGATTGCGATCGGCATATTCAGATATCAAGCGAAAACCTCGATGTTTTCGGCGTAAATGCCACAAAACAGCGGAATTCGCTACTGCCAGTGTCGCAAATTGGCGGACAAAGCGCAAATTTCCCTGCTAATTAGCGGGTTTTGGCGCTTGCTGCAAAAACGCCCAGCGCGTAAACTCAATGTTAACGGGCGTTTTCGACTACCGCCAGCTGCGGTGCGGCGCGCCACACAACGCTTGTGTGCGCAATCACACACAGGCGCCGCCGCCTCGTGGTCGCTCTGTGCCGGCGGCCGCGGGAGCTTGAGTTGGCTTGCGC
>JBAXGJ010000401.1:0-1574 GCA_037139475.1 Actinomycetes bacterium | reverse complement strand
GCTGCTCGTAGGCGGTGAAGTCGTCAGGGCGGAGCTCGAAGGAGAGATCGTGAACCGTGAGCACGTAGGGCGTGCGGCGTCCGCACGCTACCGGCGCCGGCGCCGGTAGCCAGCAAACATCCGCGCCTCCGGCGAGCTTTTCGAGCCTCGGACGGCCGGTCAGCGCCGCAGCTGCGAACAGCGGCCTCGACGAGAGGCGGGTGCGACGCAGCTCGATTCCAGATGGCGCCTCTACCTGTCGATCGCCCGGCACGACCGCGACCCACTCGTCGTCGACGAAGCCGGCCGCAAGCGCGGCGAGCATCTCTTCTAGATATCGCGCTATCCCGCGGCCTTGGCCGAGGGCTCGGGCGTCAATCGCAACTCGCATCAATAGAGCAAGTTAGATCATCGGCGACGGGCGGCTGCGTGCCGCTTCGCCTGCCTAGCGCAGGTAGTGTTAGGGCAGCGATGCACGTAACACCGGCCACAGAGAACCTGCGCGTTGCGCTGGTTCACGATTTCTTGCTCGATCTGCGCGGCGCTGAGCGCGCCTTTCTAGAGCTCTGCGCGATTTTTCCGCAGGCCGACATCTTCACGGCGGTATACGACCCGGTAGGCACGCAGGGTCGCTTCGAGGACCGTAACGTGATCACGTCGGGCCTCCAGAAGCTGCGCCCGACGGCCCGCAACTTCCGCCCGCTGTTGCCGTTCTACCCGGCGGCGATCGAATCGCTCGACCTGCGCGGCTACGACCTCGTCGTCTCAAGTTCGTCGGCATGGGCGCACGGAGTGATTCCGGATGAGAACGCCGTCCACGTGAGCTATTGCTACAACCCGTTCCGCTATGCATGGACCGAGCGTGAGGCGACGCTCTCAGCGCGCAACGTACTCGTGCGGCCGGTTCTCGCCCAGGTGATGCATCGTTGGCGTCAATGGGATTTCATCGCGGCACAGCGCGTCGACGCCTACGTCGCAATCTCGAAGACCACGCAGCAGCGAATCGAGCGCTACTTCTCTCGCGAGTCGACGATTATCTACCCGCCGGTTGAGATTGAGCGATTCTCGCCTGGACCTGTGGCGGATCATCATCTGGTCCTCTCCGAATTGATTGCCCACAAGCGCGTAGAAGTGATTGTTCGGGCCTTCAATCGGTTGCAGCTACCGCTGGTTATCGCGGGCGATGGGCCCGACGCTCGGCGCCTTCAGCGCTTGGCGGGGCCGACGGTTCGTTTTGCTGGCCGCGTGAGCGACCACGAGGCAGCAAGGCTTTTGAGTTCTGCCCAGTCGCTCGTGGTCGCCGCGACCGAAGAGTTCGGCATTGCCGCCGTTGAGGCTCAAGCCTCCGGCCGGCCAGTTATAGCCTTGCGGGCGGGGGGTCTAGTTGAGACCGTGATTGAGGGCAAGACTGGGCGGTTCTTTGATCTCGCTGAGCCGGCGGCGCTGTGCGATGCGCTCGCTCAGTTTGACCCGGCTGAGTACGAGTCCGCTGATTGCGTTGCGCAGGCACAGCGCTTTGGTCCCGAACGCTTTAAGCAGGAGTTCGAGCGCATTGTCGATCAGGCTCTGGCTGGAGCTTCGACACGGCCGCCAGC
>JBAXGJ010000400.1:0-1587 GCA_037139475.1 Actinomycetes bacterium | reverse complement strand
AAGTACTTCGCCCTGATCTCGTCGTAGGTGCCGTCTTGCCGCATCGCCAGCAGCGACTCGTCGACCTTTTGGCGCAGCGGGTTGTTCTGGGCGAACGCCAGGCCGTAGTCCTGCTCCTGAAAGACCGAACCGGCGAGCTCTGCGACGTCGGCTCCGTCATGGGTGGCGTAGTAGGACAGCACCGGGGAGTCGAACACGACCGCGTTGGCGTCGCCGTTCTCCAGCGCCTTGTAGGCGTCGTCGATGCTGGTTAGCCCGGTCGCCTTCACACCCATCCCCTCCAGATACTTTGCCGATGTGGTTCCCGTCACGGTGACCACCTTCTTGTCGAAAAGATCCTCCGGCCCGTTGATCTGAGCGTCGAACGAGCCGACGGTCAAAGTGGTGGTCAACGTCGCGGTGAAGAACGAGACGAACACAATCGCAACAAAGCCCCACAGGATCGTCAGTGAGCGGGAGACCCAGTGTCGCGGAACAGCTTCCTGGGTTGCGGTCAGCGTCTCGCCGGCGAAGATAAACGCCTGAAAGATGCCGGGGAAGTAGGACTTCGACACCATGGAGTCCGGATGCCGGCGCTCGGCCAGCCAGGTGATGTGAGCCGGGATCAGCGCCATCGCCAACCCGCCCAGCAGCCAGAACAGCATGGCCTTGGAGAATAGAATCGGTAGGAAATTCAAGATCCCTGGCTCTGTCGCGGCCGTCGAACGCTTGGGAATGAGAATCTGCAGACCACCAGCCAGGGTGGGCTGGGAGAAGTCAAAAGTATTCATCCGGTCACTGGTGATCGAGATGGCCCCGGCTGCCACATCTGCACGGCGCTCGGAGAGATCTTTCAATTGCGCTGCAACGTTTTCGGCGTCCACATACTTGGTGCTCCACTGCTGACGCTTGGCGATCTCCTCCCACAACTCGATGGTGAATCCGGTCCGATTGTTGTCCTTAGTCATCACAAATGGTGCTAGCGAACGAACAGACACTGCCACGTCACGCGGCTGAGCGCCAGCCGGAACCGCAAGCGGTACAAGGGCAAACCCTGAAACGATCATCAGCACACTCATCAAGCCACGCCAGCGCGATCTCATGTCCAGACCTCGTTTTCTATCCGTTCCCGCGTCACCGGTATCGATGACGATTAGTGGCTTTGCTCTGTGTTACCCCGGTTCAGTGAGCCGTGACCGGCGGCCTCGCTCAGCCCGGCTGGTCCCCTGACTCGGTTGTCTCCGCGCCGAACCACTTCCGTTTGATCAAGTCGTAGGTGCCGTCTTGCCGGATTTCGAGCAGTGCCTGGTCCACTTGCGGACGCAGGTCACTGTTTTGCGCGAAGGCAAGTCCGTAGTCTTCGGGGTTGAAGACCGGCCCGGCGAGTTGCACTGCGCCGTTACCATCTCCGGCCGCGTAATAACGCAACACCGGGGAGTCGAAAACCACCGCCTCGTAGGTGCCGTCCCTCAATCCGAGGTAGCAGTCGTCAATGGTCGGCAGGCCTGTCGCCGCGACGCCGATGTCCTGCAGGTGGCGCGCCGAGGTCGTCCCGGCGACTGTTGCCACTTTCTTACCGACGAGGTCCGACGGGCCGGTGATCTGCCC
>JBAXGJ010000399.1:0-1590 GCA_037139475.1 Actinomycetes bacterium | reverse complement strand
GCGTTCTTGTTGCCGGCCGGCGTGACCGTGCCGCTAAGCGGAGTGCCGCCGTCGATTACGAAGGTTTCCATAGTTATGGGCGCTGCGTCCAATTGAGCTTTAGCTGCGCCAAGGCTAGCCAGTCGGCCGTCGTAGCTGGTCGCGACGATGGAAGCGTCGGCGCTGGAATCCGAGCATCAACGTTGCTGAGACCAGCAGCGAGACGATGTTCAGGGCGAGCTGGCCGGCGGCACCTTCGACCGATGCCCAGTCTCCGTAACTGAGCGCGAGGCCAATGTCGGCGGCGGCAGGGATCGTCGTGATCGAGACAGCTACGCCGACCAAGGCGCCGGCCTTGCCTAGCGTTACGGAGAGCATCCCAGCGGCTCCTGCGCAGGCTGCCACGACGACCGAGTAGATGTTTGGGGCGGCAATGGTCTGAGCGAGAGCGTTGCCCTCGGTATCGAACGTCTCCGGGGCAACACCGATGAGAGTGAGCAGGCTGACCGCCACGAATGCAGCAGCGATCCCCGCTGCGAAGCCGACGAGCAGGGAGAACAAGCCTCCGCGCGCGCGTCGCCGGTTGCGCCGGACCGCGCCGACGGCGAACGCAGCAATCGGCCCAAAGTCAGGGCAAAGCGCCATCGCGCCGACGACAATCGGTGATGAATCGATCAGAATCGCAACCGCTGCGATAACGCCCGAGAAGGCGAAGAGGGCGACCATTCCGCCGCTGATCAGGCCCTCGTTGTCGATCCTTGCCGCAACGTTCTCCCAGATCACCGAGTCGGCCGACTTGCCAACAGCCGAGTGTTCTGCCTCTCGCGACGCCGACGAAATCGACGAGTCGAGCTCCTCTATATCGATCGCACCGAGCTCGGCGATACCCATCCGCCTGAGATCGCCAACGATGTAGCTGGCGTCCTCAGGAGCGACGTCGCAGGTGATCATGTCGCCTACTGGGTCGACCGCAGCGCCACGGACAACGACAACGTTGGCGACCGACTTCGACTCCACCAGGAGCGCGACTGCCGCGTCGGAATGAGTCTCGGGTGAGATTACGCGCAGGTGGATCACGATGCGGATCCTACGGGTCGCGGCCGTTGCACGAAACCATGCAACGGAAAGCCAGTAGATTGCGACTTCTTAGCTAAGTTTGGGAGCTTGGACGAGGTCCCGTCCGGTCGACTTCTTAGCCTTGCGAACATATGTTCTGGTCAACAAATACAGCCCAACCCTCATATAAGCGCCAATCCGGCGTGATTTCCGCTCTCGACGGCCTCGTTGCCTTCGCCACGCTGGAGTCATACGGCGTCGTAGACGCCCGCGACGACGCTAACTGCGATCTAGCTTCGGAGCGCCTTCTGCGCGCCCGTAAGCGCGCTGCTGCGCGGACTGCCTGCAGTGAGCGGGCAATTCCGTCACCGAGGCCTGTCACTCGCCGTAAAGCCCCGCTTGCAGGCAAGCGTTGACCGAGATCGCTTACGACGAACGCGGCCTCGTGCCGGTCGTGGTCCAGGACGATGCCAGCGGCGAGATCCTGATGCTCGCATATGCCAATGCTGAAGCTGTCGCGCTCACTCTCAGCAGCGGCGAGCTGCACCTCTGGAG
>JBAXGJ010000398.1:0-1594 GCA_037139475.1 Actinomycetes bacterium | reverse complement strand
TGCGCGGCCCTGCCGCGACCGAGACCTGCAGCAGCGATCGCCTGCACCGCGCCGGCCGTGTCGTCGATCGAGCTTGCGCCGCCTCGGCGTGCGTAGTTGAAGCCACCATCACCGTTCTGGCGCCGCGTGATCCACGCTGCCGCCTTACGGACCGGGCTGCCCGAAGCCCGGCTACCGCTGGCGCGCAGAGCGAGCAGACCGTAGGAGGTCAAGTTGATCAGCCCAGCGAACGAGCCGTCGGCCCGCTGGCTGCGCTTTAGCCGCGTCAGCAGCCCGCCTGTTGATGGGCTCAGCCCAGCGGCAGCTAGCGCCAATGCCGTGCGCTCGATGTCGGCGGTGGTCCGCGCGCGCGAAGCCCAGCCGCGCAGCAGCGCCACCGGCGAGCGGCCACGCCGGCGGACGCTGAGTGGGTCGTAGCCGGCCGCGGCGAGCCCTATTATCGTCCACGAGGTCGTTACAGCGGTCGTGCGCGAACCGCCCGCGAAGCCCCAGCCGCCGTCGCTATTTTGCGCCGAAACGAGGTAACGGGCGGCGCGCAGTGGTGAGCTGGCAGCCTCTGCATTTTGCGGCGTTAGCGCCGCGGCCAAGAGGAGCGCAGCGATGACGACCGCGAGTGGGCCAGCGACAGCGCGTGCGCCTTCCGTCACCGAGGCTTTTGGGGCCAACGCGGTCCACTTAAAATCGAGCCGCGTGCGGTAGCGCATCACGGCGCGCAGTAGCGCCGGCCCGAAGGCCAGCGCAAAGACGACGTTGCCGAGCGCGTGCGCGATGTTGAACGGCAGCGAGGTCGCCGAGATCGCAAGGTATTGAGTGATTCCCTGACCGCCGGCGTAGGTGACCCAGATTGAGCCGTCCATGATCGCGCCGAAGCCGAGCCCGGCGACGCCGCAGAGCAGCGCCAAAGGGATCCGGCCGATCTGCTGCCCGGTGACCCGCCCGATGATCGCGCCGAAGACTCCGCAGAGGCCCCAGGCAACCATCTGCCAGGGCGTCCATGGACCCTGGCCGAAGAGCAGGTTCGAGGCCAGTGCGGCGACCGCGCCAACGACGAAGCCCGGCGCGCCACCGAGCGCGAAGCCAGCGATGAAGATGATGTCGGTCGTTGGCTTGACGTTCGGTATTGGTGCGAAGGCAATTCGGCCGATTGCGGCCAGGCCGGCAAGCGTCGCGACCAGAGCGAGCATCCGCGAGCCGGGGTGCGTGCGCTCGTACCAGAGGAAGCCGCTGATCAACGCGGCAGCGAGGATCGCAAGCGCAGCGAACTCCCAGTTCATGGCGTTGCCTCGATCGTCATCCGTGCGCGCAGTAGCGCCCCGCCCTCTTCGGGCGTGCAGGCCTGTCCTTGGCCGCCGAGCACGCGCGCAGTTTCGGTAGCGAAGTGCCAGCCTCCGCTCAAAACTTCCGCGGTCGGCGCGTCGGCGACAATTCGCCCGCCTGAGAGCAGAATCACCCGCTGCGCCATCGCAGCCGCTAGCTCGGTGTCGTGGGTTGCTACCAGCACAGCGGTACCGGCCGCCGAGAGCGCGCTTAGCCGCGCGATCAGATCACCCTTCGCGGCGCGGTCCATCCCCCGCGTCGGCTCGTCGAGCAGCAC
>JBAXGJ010000397.1:0-1599 GCA_037139475.1 Actinomycetes bacterium | reverse complement strand
TGCTGCCGTTAGCTGGGGCACCGCAATCTGTCGTCGCTACGTTCGTCATCTAAATTCTCCGGCCTGCGTTGGGGATAAAGTTGTCTTCGAAAACGGCAGCGTACTAGATACGTCCCGAAGCTGCGCCGGGCTCAAACTGGCGACCAGCCACCTTGCGGCCAGCTATCAGGCCATCGGCTATCGGCGACACAAAACCGCTCGTCACATAGAGTCCCCCGCTATGAAGCTGAGGAAGAGAACGACGGCCGAGGCGCCAGCCAACCAGCCGACCCCCGCCGAGCACGGCAAGTCGCTGCGCAAGCAGACGCCGCGCGCCGCCCACCGCGAGTGGGAGCCCGACCCGCAGCGCCCCGACCCGCTGGCAGTTCTTCAGGCCCAGGGCGCTGAGCGCGTCGAGCACCTCGTGCCGATCCGCTACGGGCGAATGCTCGCTTCAGCCGGCGCCTTCTTCCGCGGCGGCGCGGCGATCATGGCCTGGGACCTCTCGCGCACACCCAGCAGCGGCCTGTGCGTGCAGTGCTGCGGCGACGCTCACCTGCTCAACTTCGGCCTCTACGCCTCGCTCGACCGCAGGATGGTCTTCGACCTAAACGACTTTGATGAGACGCTGCCGGCCCCGTTCGAATGGGACCTCAAGCGGCTCGTCGCGAGCATCTCCGTCGCCGCGCGCGATAACGGCTGCGATGCGACGCAGTCCTACGCCGCCGCGCTCGCCGCCGCCGACCGCTACCGCTCACGGATGGCGGAGCTGGCGGCACGTCCGTTCCTTGACGTTTGGTACTCGCGCACCGACGCTGACCTCATCGTTGACGAGATCTCTCGCTCTTCTTCTAAGAAGGGCGTCAAGGCAGTTCAGAAGATGATCAACAAGGCCGGGCGCAAGACGAACCTTGGCGCGCTTGCTCGCTACGCCGAGCGCACCCCGGACGGCTGGGTCATCAAAGAAGAGCCGCCAGTAATTACCGCCATCCCCGACGGTCAGCGCCAGGACTTCGAGCCGTCGGTAGCCGCCGCGTTCGAGAAGTACCTCGACTCACTCGGCCCGGCCGAGCGGATCGTGATCGAGCGCTACCACCGCGTTGATTTTGCCCGCAAGGTCGTCGGCGTCGGTTCGGTCGGCACGCAGGCCTTCATGCTGCTGATGATGGGCGCTCACGACGAGGACCCGCTTTTCATCCAGTTCAAGGAAGCAGGCAATTCTGTGCTCGCCCCTTACGTCGGCGCCAGCGCCTACCAGCACCAGGGCGAGCGAGTTGTGCGCGGGCAGCAGGTAATGCAGTCGGCCAGCGACCCGTTCCTTGGCTGGACGACCGACGTAATGGGGCAAGGCAAGCACTACTACCTGCGCCAACTGCGCGACATGAAGGGCTCGGTGCCGGTTGAGGCGCTCGACCCTTATCTCTTGAGCCGCTACGCCGAACTTTGCGGCGGTGTGCTCGCCCACGCCCACGCGCGCTCCGGCGACGCAGCCGCAATCAGCGCCTACATCGGCAGCGGCGGCGTATTCCCGCAGGCGATCGCTGAGTTCGCCGTGCTCTACGCCGAACAGAACCAGCTTGATTACGAAGCGCTGCAGCAGGCCGTCGTTGACGGCCGCAT
>JBAXGJ010000396.1:0-1600 GCA_037139475.1 Actinomycetes bacterium | reverse complement strand
CCCCAGGCCTTCGAGAAGCTGCGGAAGATCAGCAGCCGCGGGTGGCGCTCGCAAAGGCCGATCGTTGCGTCGAGCGGCTCGGCGGTGACAAAGTCACGCAGCGCCTCGTCGAGCACGACAGCCACGCGCTCCGGCAGCGCCTCGAGCAGCGCCGAAAGATCGTTGACGCCAATCAGCTCGCCGCTTGGATCGTTTGGATTGCAGAGCGCAACGATTCTCGTTTTCTTAGTGACCGCCGCGAGAATCGCTTCGACCGAGTGGCTGACGACTGTCACGACCTCGCCGCCGGCCTCGCGCGCCATCACCGGATAGAGCTGGTAGGAAGGCCACGGCGTGATCAGCTCGTCGCCAGATTCCATCAGCGTCTGAGTGGCGCTGACGAGCAGCTGCGAGGCGCCGTCACCGATCACAATCCGTTCGGCCGGGAGGCCATGGCGGTGGGCAATCTCGGCGCGCAGCTCGCCGGCCGGCTCCATGTAGTTGTGCAGTCCGCGCTGGGCCATGTAGGTGATCGCGCCAACGACCGACGAGGGCGGGTACTCGGGCCAGGTGGTTGCTGAAAGGTCGAGCTTGTCGACGGTTGCCAATGCCTTGCGGCGGCGCTCGTCTGCCTCGCTCTTCAGCCGCGCGCTGACCTCCTCGGGGTCCATCTCTTCAAACTGCTTGTAGTGGTCGAGCAGGCCCATTAGGGAGTCGATGGTGCGGTGCCGCTGCTCGCCAGGCCGCCGCCGAATACGAGCCAGAGACCAAACAGCGATACACCGATCATCGCCGTGTAGGCAAAGACGCGGCCGATCACGCCGTCGCGCTGGTCAACGCCCGAGGCGCGCCGCATCAGGATCCAGGCGGAGTCGAGCTGCTTACAGACCATCAGCCCCGCTATTAGCGTCAACAGGATTCCAAGGAAGGCCACGACGGTCGCAAAGAAGATGTGGTCAACGAGCGGCGGAATATGCGAGACGATCCAAAGCCAACCTGCCTCGACCGGCCCCCAGAAGGTCAAGTTGATCAGCACCATCAGAGCGAGGACGAAGTGCCCGAGTACCGCGTCGCGGCGCCGCTGGCGCGGGTTGCCGAGCACAGGCGCGCTGCGGTAGTGAACCGGCTGCGTGCCGGGGCGGCGGCCGACAAATAGCCCGCCTGTATCGCTGGGGTCGCTGCGCATAGATAGAAGGGTACGACTCACGCCGCCCGAGCGGGGCGGTTGGCTTCGATTAGCCCTCGTACAGCGCGTCGAAGCGCTCGCCGTACTTCTCTTCGACGACGTTGCGCTTGACCTTCATCGTTGGCGTCAGCTCTCCAGTTTCCTGCGTCAAATCATGCTCGAGGATGAAGAACTTCTTGACCTGCTCAACCGGCGCGTAGTGGCCGTTAGCGCGGTCGAGCTCGGTTTGGATGATCTCGATCACCTGCGGGTTTGTCGCTAGCGCTTCGATTGAGTTGTCATCGATGCCTTGCTCGGTGGCCCAAGGAATGATCTGCTCCTCGTCGAGCGTGATCAGCATCACCGGGTAGGCGCGACGGTCGCCGTGCATCACTGCCTGACTAACGAAGCGCGTCTGCTTCATGTCGTTCTCGAGGTTGGCCGGCGTGAGGTTCT
>JBAXGJ010000395.1:0-1601 GCA_037139475.1 Actinomycetes bacterium | reverse complement strand
AACGCAGCGCTCGTCTTCGACGTTGACCTTGTGAGCGTCAAGGCAGGCTAAATGCGCACGCCGGTCGCAGCCGTTTGCCTAGCGCTCTCGCTCTGCTTCGCGGCAAGCGCCAGCGCCTCAACAACGCAGGGAGGCGAGCCGCATACGGTCAAGCCCGAGGGAGGGGCGCTGGATTTAGTCAGCACGTCGTTCGGCCAGCGCAGCCGCGAGCTGGAGATTGTCTATCGGTCGACCGAGGCGATCACGCCGCAGCTCGTCGCCGAAGTGAAGGGTGGCCAGATCTGCACGATCTTCGAGCAGGCTTCGCTTGCGGCGCGGTCGGTCTGCGTAACGCGAACCGATGGCAAGTGGCGGATCGTCTCGCGTGGGGAGGTCGTCGAAGGGAGCGTCAGCCAGCCTCGCCCAACAGAGCTGCGCCTGCGCTTTGAGCCATCGGCAGCGGAGCTCCGCGTCGGGCTCGCCGACGTTTACGTAAAGGCCACCGCCGCTGGCTGCGCTGATCAGCAACCGACCGCTGCCAAGGGAGCTTTCGCGCAGGCCGAGATTGCCGCGGTCCCGGCCCTAGTACTGCCGTGTGAGCACCGCCTGCCCCGCGTAGGCAATTATCAAGCGCGCGTTTGGGACGTTGTAGCGACCGGATGCCGCCGCCACGGCGCAGGGCAGGTAAGCCGAGGGCCCTCCGGCAAGCGGATCGCGTTGACCTATGACGACGGCCCGTCGACATACACGCCGGGGTTCCTTAGAGAGTTGCGCAAGCTCGGCGTCCCAGCCACCTTCTTCATCGTCGGGCAGCTGGTGCCGGCGAACGCTTCACTGGTTCGGTCAATGCTGCGCGACGGCCACATGGTCGCCAACCATTCGTGGAATCACGCCAACCTTGGCGGTGGCGGCGCGGGCGCAAGCACGCAGCTACGCGACACCAACGCGACAATTCGTCGCGCCACAGGCTTTACGCCCTGCCTATTCCGTCCGCCTTACGGCTCGACCGGCGCCGATCTCGTCAGCCGCGCCAATGCTCAGGGGATGACCTCCGTGCTCTGGAGCGTCGACCCGCTCGACTGGCGGACGCCGGGAACCGGGTCGATCGTCAGCACCGTTCTAAGCCAGACGGGAGGCGGTGGGATCATCCTCTCTCACGACGGCGGTGGCCCACGCTCACAGACGCTGGAAGCGATGCCGCAGATAGTCCACACGCTCAAGCGGCGCGGCTATAAGTTCGTGACGCTGACCGATCTGCTCGGCTACTCCGAGCGGATCAAGCTGGTTAAGTAGCGCAGCGCGCCTGGGTGCTAGCGCTGAGCTGAGCTGGCCGCTGCGCCGTGCGACTTCAGATAGGCAGCAATGCGATCTTTTGGTACAACGAAGATTCGCCTGCCAGTGAGGTAGTTGCCTGAATCCGAAGAGCGGCTCGGCGGTGGACGGTAGACGTCGATGTGGCGGCCGTTGATCGCCCCGCCGGTGTCGTCGGCGCGGAACCAACCGTCCTTATTCTTCGACTTGTAATCGGGGACATAGACGAGGCTTCCGCGCGGAATCAGACTGAGGTCAACCGCGACGCTGCGGTAGTAGCTGAGGTCGAGCGATGGTCCTGCCGCGAAGCT
>JBAXGJ010000394.1:0-1607 GCA_037139475.1 Actinomycetes bacterium | reverse complement strand
GAACATTGTCGCGAAGCTTCCTTCCGACTAGGAACAGCAGAGCAGCGCAGAGCAGGTCGAAGACTCCAGCGACGGCGTGGGCGGCGGCTAGATCGTCCCATGTGCCCTGCCACGGCCAGATCCACTCAAACGGCACGTACAGCAGATAGAGAAGAGGGCCATAGGTATCGCCGCTGCCGTTATCGAACGGGAAAGCGCCGTAGAGCTGGCGGCCATGACTGAACTTGTCAGCACCAATGACTCCGGCGTAGCCGACGTCAATCACGTTGCCATCGACGATGTTCAGTCCAACACGAAGCCCGATCAAGAAAAGTCCAATCACGACGAGCCAGCGCCAAGGCAGCATCAGCCGCAGCGGCGGCGGGCGCGCGTCCGGGCGCAGTCCGATCGCAAGAAGGCGGATTACGAGCCAAGCCAAGAGCGCGCTGCTGATCGGCACAGAGATCCCCAGCTCCGCTGCATTGAAGAAGGCCAGCGATGCGCTAAAGCCAACGAGTGCGAGGAGATCAAAGTGGAGCCAGCGCAGCGGCTTGCGCCAATCAAAAAATGGCAGCAAGAAAGCGATGCAGAGCGGGATCCAAATCCACGGCGAGTTGATCGATCGCCCAAAAGCTCCTGGATAGCCGCGGGCCATAGACCAGGCCACCTGGAATCCGCTCCAAACTTCGGTTACCTGCCCGGCGCCATCAACCTTCGCGAGCGCCACCTGTTTGGGAACCTTTCCTTTGCTGTAAAGGCTTACCTCCCAGCTTCCTGCGGCCTTCTTCACTGCGCTAACCGAAGCGCCCGGGTTTGCGCGCCGCTGCTCCTTGAAGGTCTCCGTGCGGCTGGCGATCGCTTCTACGCGCGCGCTGGTAAGCGGAAGAGCTGAATCACTGGCAGCCGCAACGGTCGGCAGTAACCAGATGGCGGCACTGACGACGAGCGCTGCGCCGAGCGAAGCCTTAACTGTCTGTGCCGCCAAAGTCCTCAGGTGAAACCTGATCGAGGAAATCCTTGAAGCGATCGACGACCTCCTCGGTGTCCTCGACCTCATGTTCAAACTCAATCGCGGACTCGGCAATCACATCTTCAGCGGCAAAGATCGGTGACTCGGAGCGCACTGCGAGAGCCAGCGCATCGCTCGGGCGCGAATCGATCTCGATCTCCTTGTCTCCGATCTTCAAGGTGATCGTCGCGAAGAAAGTGGTGTCACGCAGCTCGGTAACGGCAACCTGCACGCAGCTTGCACCGATCTCATCGAGGATCTCGACGACTAGATCGTGCGTCATCGGACGCGGCGTCGATTGGCCTTGGAGCTTCATCAGGATCGCTGCCGCCTCAGGGTGCCCGATCCAGATCGGCAGGAACTTATTACCGTCGACGGTCTTCAGCAGCACGATCGGCTGTTTGCCGACCATGTCAAAGGAAACTCCGTAGATGACCATCTCCTGCACTGACAAACCCCCATGGTTCGTGGCTCGTAGGCGGAGCATAGCCCGCACGGGCACGTCGACGACCCCGCTCAGCCTGCGAGGGCCGCAACTGTAGCCTCGTGAACGGCCTCTTCGGTCGTACGAGCGCCGAGACAATCTCCCGCCCGTTCAACGTTGATTCCAGCCTCGACG
>JBAXGJ010000393.1:0-1614 GCA_037139475.1 Actinomycetes bacterium | reverse complement strand
CGGCCCGAACGTTGTTTGCCCTTCCCGCCGCAGCAGGGTTCGCTCTTGCTGGCGGCCTACTCATCGCCGATGAGCAGCTCGACCGCAGCGCTATCGGGGAACTGCACGACCAGGTGGAGCTCCCCGCCGTTAGCTTGAACGAAGCGTTTGAGGGTAGAGAGCAGCATGTCGCTGCGGCGTTCGAGCCGCGAAACCTCGGACTGGTCCATCTCCAGTAGCTCGGCAATCGTTGACTGGGTAAGAGTCCGTGCTTCTCGAAGCCGGCGAAGGGTCGCTTGGCGTTCGTTGATCTCGGCCAGCACCAAGTCGAAACGAGCCTTTGCCCGTGGCTTGGCCTCGAGGAGGTCCTTGAAGCGCTCATGGGCGCCCTCGGCCTGTTCCCAGTCGTCCTGGGTGAGCGTCGACTCGGCCACTTGGGCGGTGTCGACCGGAATGGTTCGGTTGGTCATCGGTTTCCTCGCTTTACGATCGGGTTCAGGTCGGTGTGTTGTCGGGTGTAGTGCTCGAGTCGGGCTTGGGATTCAGCGATGTTCGCTGGGTACCAGTTGTTGCCAAGGGCAGTCTTGTCGCCACCGGTCAGCCAGTGCTCGAAGAGTGGGTGGTAGTTCACCTCCATAATATGCAGTCTACCACATATGTGGTCAAAGTTATTTCAACATTCAAATCTGAGCTCAGATCACCTAGTCAGGTGCCATCAGGAATGCGTCCTCCGTGTCTCGCGAATTAGTCAGGCACGGGTGGCATTTCGTGAGGCAGGGTGCTGGGACGGTCCGGACGTCGTTTTGACCACCTGATCAAATCCCTCAGATTTCAGGGGGTGGTCAGTTCTAAAAAGAGCCCGAGGTCAGAATTGAACTGACGACCTGCAGTGCGTATCAGTCGGCTGACGGCCTCGTCTCCCGAGTCAAACAGCGCGACGTCACCAGACACGAGCAAACCCGTCTGCAGGAGTCCACTGTTCAAGCGCTTCACGGTCGCGCGACGCGGCAGTG
The DNA here is from genome assembly GCA_037139475.1 of Actinomycetes bacterium. GTDB lineage: Bacteria > Actinomycetota > Thermoleophilia > Solirubrobacterales > Solirubrobacteraceae > F1-60-MAGs163. Next base: position 622 of record JBAXGJ010000393.1, on the reverse strand, counting down.
AGGTCGAGCGCACAGAAGAGCGGGTGGGCGAGCGGCAGCGGAACTGCGGGCGGCCTGAAACGATTGGCGACGATCAATCCGGTGGGGTCGACGGCAAGGGCGATTCCGGGCCGACGCTTCGACTTGTTCTCCGGATGCAGTGCCAGAGCGGACCGGATCGCAGTTTCGTCGGGGACGTACAGCAGGGTCGGGTAGTCACCTGTGAGAACCAGCGGTGCGCCCCAGGACACTGCCCCTCGCTCAGCTGCCATCGCCCACCCGAGTGATGAAACCGTCTCGAGGCCGGCGCCGAGTTGCGCTCCCTTGAGGTCGGCAGTCGTGAGTCCTGTCATCGTTCGGTCGCGCGGCCACACCTCGGCGAGCGCCCAGAAGAGTTCGGGAACTAGGGGGCGATAGCGCCCGCGACTCAGTCGCTCGGCGAGTTGTGCGTCGGCCAACGCAAACATCGCTCTGCTGATCGAGCTGGCATTCAGGTTTGCCTGTCGCGAGATCTCGGTCACGCCAAGTGGGTTGTCAGGATTCAACAGGAGAGCTGCGGCTGCTGCGAGTCCAGATCGCCCGCTGATGGCGTCGCGATTCACAGCGGGCGTTCCTGGCCGAGCACTGGGTTGGACATCAGTGT
>JBAXGJ010000392.1:0-1614 GCA_037139475.1 Actinomycetes bacterium | reverse complement strand
GCAGCTCGCCGATCGGGCGCAGGTCGATCGCAGAGGCGTTGTTGACGCAGATGTCGATCCCGCCAAATGTCTCGACCGTCTTCGCGACAGCGTCGGCAACCTGCTCCTCGTAGCGAATGTCGCCAAGGATTGGCAGCGCGTTGCCACCGGCTGCATTGATCTCCTCGGCGGCGGTGTGGATCGTTCCCGGTAGCTTCGGGTTCGGCTCGTCGGTCTTCGCCATGATCGCGACGTTGGCGCCCTCTTGGGCAAGGCGAACGGCAATCGCTAGCCCAATTCCGCGGCTTCCGCCCGACATGAACACCGTCCGGCCGTTGAAATCTTCCACTTCGAGTTCCCTTCCTTGAGGCGATCTTCGGACGATCGCGCTTCGGCTGGAGGCTACCGATAGGGAAGAGATGGTGGAGCTACGGGCGCTGGCAGGTGTTTGGCGCTTACCGGTGGGGCAGAAATCAGGCCGGCTGCGGCGAAGTTCTCGGTATGGGAAAAGTATCTAGCCTGATCCTTCCTGGCCTGTTCGTTCTCGCGTGGATCTTTGCGCTCACGGGCCAGTCGCCTCCTGGTGACGTTCCGGGCGAACTGACCGACGTCACCTACCTGCGCTGGATGCTCTACATGGCCGGATGGGTCTTCCTCTCCTCATCGGTGATGCACACGATCTTTGCGAAGAAGATGGCCGAATCGATCGGCTGGGTCACAAACGGCTTCCAGCTTGAGATTGGCTTCGTGTCTCTAGGGTTAGGCCTCGGCAGTCTCTACGCCAGCCAGCACGGCAAGGAGGCTTGGATTGCGATCTCGCTTCCAATCGTCACCTTCCTGCTGCTCGCAGGCATCAACCACATCGTCGAGATCGTTCGCGACAAGAACTACGCGCCGAACAACACGATGATTCTGATCTGGGACTTCGGCATGCCGATCTCGATCGCCGCGTTGCTGCTCTCGTCAAATACGATTTAGCGCAGTGGGCCGCGCACCATTCGGAACGGCCACGTAGCCTCGCAGTCCTCAACGCTGCCTCCGGTCGCGGGCGATGCCACGTCGACAGAGCCGAGCGTAGACCTGCCATTTCGGAACGTCACCTGAATCGAGACAGTCCCAGTCCGTAGCGAGTCAGTTGCACGCCAGCTCAGGCGGACAGTGCCGTTGCTTGGGACGGTTCTTCCGAGGCTGTAACCAAGACGGCGGGCGATGAATGTGCGATCGTAAGTTTCGCCGGTGTCGGTGTTGCTGCAGCTCATCAGGACGGAGGCGCGAATGTCGTAGAGCTTGCGGCCGCGAACCTTGAAGCCGAAGACGTTTGGATCGGAAGGACGTGCGTCCACCGGGCCGTAGCTGCCGTTCGGTACTGAGACGGCAGCGCCTGCTGAGGCTGGGATTGTGGCGCCGAGGCAGACCATCGCGGCCAATGTTGTGAGCAGTAGTTTGCGATTGCGCATAAGTACTTTATACCACTTTTGATTCTCAGCGTCGCCGGTTCCAAAGATGGCAGCGCAGCGCATAGGATGCGCGGATGAAGATTCGCGCAGCAGTCCTCGAAGAATTCGGCAAGCCGCTCGTGGTTCGCGAGGTTGACCTTGCTGAGCCGAAGGCCGGCGAGGTGCTGGTGCGGCTCGT
>JBAXGJ010000391.1:0-1616 GCA_037139475.1 Actinomycetes bacterium | reverse complement strand
ACCGGCGTGCTGGTCGCAGGCTGCGCCGACAGCGCCCCTGCTGCGGGCCGCAAGCGGGTAATCGTCGTAGGTGCTGGCCTTGCGGGCCTTGGCGCCGCCGCGACCCTTCGCGCGCGAGGTTTCGATGTAACTGTCGTCGAGGCGCGCGAGCGAATTGGCGGCCGCGTCAACAGTGTCGAGCGCTTCGGCACGACGGTCGACCTCGGCGCGGCGTGGATTCACGACAGCCGTGGCAACCCACTCACAGCCGTTGCAAAGTCGGCCGGTCTGGAGACGGTGGCTACCGACTACGACCGCGTCGAACTGCGCAGCGCCGGCCAGAAGCCGGTCAGCGAAGCGATCACCGAAAAGACGATGGCGGCGCGCGACCGCATCATCGATTCGCTCTACAGCCAGGCCGAAAACCATCCGCGTTCGAATCTCGCCCCGGCGCTGGCGCGCGAGGTTCGCAAGCAGGGACTAACAGGCACCAGCGCCGAGGCGCTTAATTGGCTGCTCGGAGTCGAGTTTCCGCTCGATCTCGGTGGATCGCCGCCGCAGCTCTCGCGCGGAGGCTTCAACGAGGGCGAAGAGTACGACGGCGGCCCGGACCTGCTGATCAAAGGCGGCGCGTCGCAGCTGGTCAACAAGATCGCCGAAGGGACGAAGGTTGAAACGGGCGTCGAAGTGACCTCGATCAAGACCAGCCGCTCGAAGGTAGAAGTGCGAACTCGGGCCGGGAGGACGATTACCGCCGATGGCTGCGTCGTCGCCGTGCCGCTCGGGGTTTTGAAGGCCAGCACGATCCGCTTTGACCCACCGCTGCCGTCGGCCACGCGGCGGGCGATCGCACACGTCGGCGTCGGCCTGCTCGACAAGGTCTTTCTCTCATACGACGCGGCCTGGTGGCCCGCGGCCGCAAACCAACTTGGAACAATTGGTGAGCCGTTGGCCAACACGGTCAGCGTCTTCCCGCTCTCAAAGCTCACAGGCACGCCACTCGCAGTTGGATTCACCGGCGGGCCCTACGCAGCCGGGCTCGAGAAAGCCGGGCCGGCGGCGATGACAGCGGCGGTAGTCGACCGTTTGAAGGCAGGGTTCGGCGAGAACGCAGCGCCGAGTGCAACTTTGCAGACGAACTGGCTCAGCGAGCCTTTCACGCGCGGCTCTTACTCGTATCTGACGCCGCAATCAGGCTACTCCGACCGCGAAGCGCTCGGAAAGCTCAACGGACGGCTAATTCTCGCCGGCGAGCACACAAGCATCGACCGTCCAGCAACGATGGATGGCGCCTGGCTGGCAGGTAAGACGGCGGCCGCCAGGCTGGCAAGCAAGCTCCGCTGAGCTTTAGCGCGGCGGCAGCGTTACTTCGCGGCTTGCTCTTCGGCGAGGTACTGCTTCTTCGCTGCCTCGTCGAAGAAGGCAACGGCCTGCTTCTTGATCGTTGTGAAACTGATCGCGCAGAGGTCTTGATCTGCCGCCGACTTCGGCAGCGTCACGCTTGCAGAAGTTGCACCCTTCTTCCATGTCAAAGCAGCCTGGTTGCGGTCGGCGAACCCCTTCCCTGCAAGGTTGGCGCAGACCATCTGTGCCGCCAGGTCGCTCGTCGGGGTCGCCTGCTTGCCGGTGACCGCGAC
>JBAXGJ010000390.1:0-1619 GCA_037139475.1 Actinomycetes bacterium | reverse complement strand
GTTGAGGTGGCAGTTGAAGCACTGACGAAGGTGCGCGACATGCCCACGCCGGGGACGCCCGAATCGCGGCGCCCGCTGAAAGTTTGGGTCAGCGCGGTTTATTCAGTACTCATTTTTGGCGGCTTTCTGTCGGCGCCAGGAGGCGAGAAAGCACGAGGCGCCAGGGCGCGGCTGAAGGCGACGATCGGAATCATCTTCGGGCTCATAGTTTGGATCTCAACCTGGGTCTTCCCAGTCACCTTCATGATCATGATGGCCTGGGGCTGCGAGAGCCACACGCGCAAACTCGGTAACCGCGCGGTCGCCTTCTACGGCGGCGAGGTGGGGACCGCCGAGGCCGCAGTCGAGCACGCCGAGGAGGTCCATGACAAAGGGCACGATCGGCGCGACCTCGTGCGAGCGACCTTTCTAGGCCTCTCAATCGCGATTCCGCTGGGGATCGTCGCCGCTGTAATTCACTTCATGCAGAACAGCAGCAGCCCAATCCTGATGGCTATCGGCGCTCTCGTGGCCGTCTCGCTCGTGGTCGCCATCACGATCAGCGCCGGCAAGGGCTGAGCGAAGCGCCCACTAGCGCCGCGGCGGCAGATCTGGTCGAATGGCAGCCGTGAGTGTGATTTCGCCCGACCTTCGTAAACACTGGCGCCTCAGCGGAAGCCAGGTGATTGTGGCGATTGCGCTGATGATCGGCGTCGGACTCGTCTTCTATTCCTACGTTTCGCTGAACGAGCCGCCCCCGGCTGGGCGCTGGCCGGCCTACTTTGCTTGGAACCCTGAAACGCAGTCCTTGGCGCAGCCGTCGGCCGGGCCGGGGGCGTACCAGTCGTTCGTGCTGAAGAGCTGGCTTGACGAGCAGGTCCCGTTCGTGCCGCTGCTGGCTATTCCCTACCTCTCATTCCTGCTGCTGGCGCCGATCGTCGTTCCGCTGCTGAACCTGCGCATCAGCTTCAAGCGCTTCCTCACCGTTGCGATCGCACTGATCATCAGTCAACTGGTGCTTGACGTTGCCTACCTGCTTTTCCAGACCAACGTGATCCGTGATGTTCAGGCCGGCGACGGTGTTGGCGGCTTTCTGGTCAAACAGGTTTGGGGCAAAGACCAGCCTTTCAACGGCTTCCCTTCTGGCCACTGCACCTGGACGACGATTGCGATCTGTTCGCTGATGCGGCTGCGCAAGGCGATGCCGAAAACGGCCTGGATAATGAGTGGCTGGCTGCTACTGATCTACCCGGCGACGGTGATGCTGCGCCAGCACTATCTGATCGACGTCTATACGGGAATCTTCGTCGGCTTCGCCGTCTATTGGGCGGTGATGTTCGTGGTCGAGCGACCGCGGCTGGTGCCGCGCAACGATGACTTTGCGCAGGCTCAGGGCTAGCTTTTTTGTTTGCGATCAGGCAGCACGAGATAGCCGACGAGCAGTGCGATCGCGGCACCGATCAGCGTGTCGACGACGCGGCGCTCGGCCCAGACTATGAAATCGTGATCTTGCGCGCCGAACAGGGTGAGCACCATGAATGTGATGCCAGCCGCCCAGACGGTGTAATTGCGCTTGAGATAGAGAAGGCCTCCTAGCAGCGCGAACGCTGCTAGGCCAAATATCACTTCGGCTGGGAGAA
>JBAXGJ010000389.1:0-1619 GCA_037139475.1 Actinomycetes bacterium | reverse complement strand
GGTTCTTCTTGTAGTAAGCCGAGATCTCGTCCGGAGTGGCCGTCTTCGAGGCCTTCTGGACTTGCGTCGTGATCGCCTTCTCAAGCATCTGTGAGCGCTGGCGGTAAAGAAGATCGGCCTCGGTCTGGCCTGAGCTCTTGAGGAAGTCGGCGTACTGCTTCGCTGCCGGGAAGGCCTGCTTGCGGGCCTTGTCGAACTCGGCCTGCACCTTGGCGTCGGAGATGTCGATGCCTTCTTCGCTGGCCTGCAGCTCAAGCCAAGTTGAGCGAATCAGGAAGGTCATGACCTGATCCTTCAGCTGCGTGAACTGATCGGCGCACTGGGTCTTGTATTCGGCGTCGGTTGGGTCCGGCTGGCCCTTCACGGGAGCCGGCGCAGCGGCCTTCTTCGAAGCGATGCATTTGAGGTAGTCCGGCGGGACTGGAACACCGGCCGCCTTCGCGGTCGGATCCTGCGAAGCGTTGGCAGCGACGCTTACCCAGTGGTTGAAGGTCGTCTTCGAGATCGTCGTGCCATCTACCGAGGCTACGTCGCTGTCCGAAACACCACCGCATGATGCGAAGGCAAGGGCTGAAATGGCTGCGGCGCCGAGCGCCAAAAAGCGATGTGAGTGGTTCATAAGTTCCTTGATAATAGGTGCTAGGAAGCTGCCGCGCGCCAAGCTAACCGGTTTGGCGACTAACAGCCAGAACCACATTAGCGACTGAGGCGATCATCATGAGCCGGTCGGCGCCCTCTGCAGGCAATGAAAGCGATAGCTGTGAGCGCCCCGGCTCGTACTTGGCTTGCGGCAACTGCTCGGCTAGCGCGCTCTGCTGATCGTCGCTGAAGTCGAGCGGGGTGATCGCCATCCGCTCGCCGCGGATCGTTACGACCCCCGCGCCGGCCTGCCCGAGCTTGACGCGCGCTTGCTGCAGCAGGATCAAGTTCTCCAGCTCCACTGGCAGCGGCCCAAAGCGGTCGGCCAACTCTTCACTGAGCAGCGCCAAGTCGGCGACCTCGCGGCTCGCCGCAATGCGGCGGTGAACGTCGATCTTGGCCTGCTCATAGGGAACGTAGTCGGTCGGGATGTAGGCGTCGACATCGACGTCAAACCGCACCGGCTCGTAATCCTGATCGTTGGCCGATGGTGGCCCGGCGGCGCGCACAGCATCGTCGAGCATCGAGAGATAAAGCTCGAAGCCGAGCGCCGCAACGTGGCCCGACTGCTCATCACCGAGCAGGTTTCCGGCGCCGCGGATCTCAAGGTCCCGCATCGCAATCTTGAAGCCGGCGCCAAGTTCGGTGTAATCGGAGAGCGCGCTCAGTCGCCTAGTTGCCTCCTCAGTCAACGCCGCGGCGCTCGGGTAAAGCAGATAGGCGTAAGCACGTTCGCGGCTGCGGCCGACACGGCCACGGATTTGGTAGAGCTGCGAGAGGCCGAAGCGATCGGCGCGCTCAACGATCAGCGTGTTGGCCTGCGGAATGTCGATCCCCGACTCGATGATGCTGGTCGAGACCAGCACGTCGCTGTCGCCGCGCAAGAAGCGCATCATTCGCTCTTCAAGGTCATGCTCGTCGAGCTGACCGTGGGCGACGTCGAAGCTCAGTTTGGGGCAGAGCCCACGCAGCCGCTCGGC
>JBAXGJ010000388.1:0-1623 GCA_037139475.1 Actinomycetes bacterium | reverse complement strand
GGCGTTGACCGCGACGACCTCGTCGGCGCGCTGGACGCCTTCACCAACGGCGGCGAGAAGCGCGTCGATCTCGGCGAGGTCAACGGACAGGTATTCGTCAACAACGTTTCGCTAGGGCTCTACGCCGAAGCCGTGCAGCGCGAGGATTACCGCGGCGCGAAGCTGCGCACGCTGCTCGACATGGCGCCCGAGGTGGCCGGCCCTGACGGCAGCGGACTCGAGCTTGAATGGGCCGGCGACGGGGATCAAAGCAGCGAAGACGCGGTCGCAATCCTTATCTCCAACAACCGTTACCGCGTTGGCCGCCTGCTCTCTTCGGGAACCCGCCCATCGATCGAGGACGGCCTGCTCGGAGTGACGGTCTTTGAGACAGCGACGCCAGGGCCCGCCGATGGCCTCCTGCGCCGACCATGGCGCGAGTGGACAACGTCGGAGATTGAGCTGGACGCTCCCGGGCCCGTCGCCGCTGGCATCGACGGCGAGGCAACAATGCTCGAAGCGCCTTTGCTCTTTCGGATCCGCCCCCGTGCGCTGAGGGTAAGGATCGCCAACCATCACCCCGGTGTCTCCCCGTCCGCAGCCCTGCCGGACAAGCTGATTGAGCTGCCCGGGGCGCTGTGGCGAACAGCTCTCGGGCGCAGTTACGCGTCGAAATAAGTGAACCAGCGCAGAGGTGGCCGCGAAGCGGTACCTTTGTCTAATGAAGCGTTTCGCAATTGCTCTCGTTGCCGTCGGCATTCTCGCGCTGCCTACATCCGCGTCGGCCCGCTCAGTTGACTGGGTTGGGACACACGGCACGCCTGGCGTCTACGATTACTTTGGAATTCCATTTGAGACCTTGCAGCTCAGAACGAGCGGTGGCAGGGTTTGGATCAAGACACTTCAGGTCGTGCTCGCCTGCACCGACACCGCCGACGGCAGCGTCAATCCAGTCGCCTTCACGGTCTATAACTCGCCCGTTCGCGACACGCTCAGTCGCAACAGATATGTAATCGATCTCTCGGCGGTCAGCACCGGCCGTCTCGCTGCAGTTCACGTCCGAGGAACGCTCGGTTCGAACGGCCGAGGTTCCGCGCGGATTCGCCTGCTGGGGAACAGCACTGACCCTGACACGGGCCAGAGGCTTGAAGAGTGCGAGCGCGAAGTGACGATAAACCTGCGTCGCGGCCCTCGCTGAGCCTTAGCTCTGCGGCTCACGCGTCTGTTCGAGGCTCTCTTCTACCTCACGCTCGATCTGGTCGCGTAGGCTTTCGCGCTGCTCGACGAGTGCCACGAGCAGCTTCGGATCATCCTGCTGCGCGACGACGATCTCGCGTTCGGTGCGCGCCGCTCGCAGGCGCAGCCCCTCGGCCTTCAGAGCAGCGTTTGAGCTGGCGTTCTGGATCGCCCTGACCTGAAGCTCGGCGAGCGTGCGGCTGAGCTCCTCGTCTTCGGGTGGGGCGTGAACCTCACTGCCGGCCGGCGTCGAAAGGATTAGCTGAGCTGCGCGGAGGAATACGGGGCTGACGAAATCGGCCTCGAGGTCGATCGCAGAAAGCGCCTCCCTGCCAACAGCCGGATCGGCTAAGCACTGCACAAGGAATGCTCGCTCAACGCGGGCGCCTGGGTCGATAACGGTCGTTG
>JBAXGJ010000387.1:0-1629 GCA_037139475.1 Actinomycetes bacterium | reverse complement strand
TGAGAGAACGAGTGCGAGGAGCGCCCACAGCCCGAGCGCCCAGAGCGCAAGCCGGGTATCAGCCGCCACCGCCAGCACACCAGTTGCGCGCGCGCCGAGCCAGATCGCAGCGGCGAAAATCGCCAACAAAGGAATGATTGTCAGCCAGCCGTCTCCCAAACCCAGAGCCGAGAGAATCGTGTGCTGAAAGGTGTTGTCGAGCGCCCGCTCCTGCCACTGGTAAAGATTGCCGGCGCCGACCAGCGGATAGGTCACCAGCGCCGTCGTCATCACTACGAAACCGCAGGCCGAGAGCACCAGCGTCGTCGCCGGGATTCGTCGCCAAGCCTCAGCGAAGCCGAGTGCGATAAACGGCAACGTTGGAATCAGGAAGCGCGGCCCAGGCGTTCCTCCGCCAAATGGCAGCCAGTAACCGGTGTCGTAGATGAAGAAAAGCGCGACGACCGCGATGATCACATTGGCCTCAGCGCGCCTGCCGTTCTTGCGCATCATCCAGACTCCATAGAGGCCAGCGACCACTACCGGAGTGATCGTGATGATCCCGCGCGGCGCCAGCAGCAGCTCAAGCGCGGCATGTGGGTCGGGGACACCGATCCCGAAGAAACCGCTTGAGTTGAGGCCCAAAGTGTCGTGGCCGGTGAAGCCCTGTACGTCAACGGCGTTGCTGTAGGAATTGGTCGCTGGCGACCCAAACGCCCACTGGTTATAAGCGAACAGCGGCAGCACACCAACGATCACGCCCGCCGCGTAGACCACGCCGCGCCATAGCTTCGGCGCGAATCCGGGCTTCGGCAGATCACCGCGCAGCATTGCGTAGAGCCCGATCACGATCCCAGCCAGAGCGAGTGGGTACTCGATTGTCACGGCCAACCCAGCGAGCACCCCGGCGAGCCCGAGCAGTGCCAAACGCGGCGGCCCGCGTCGCTCACGCATCAACAGCGCGAAGGCAGCGAACGCTACGAGAGAGGCGAGAATGTGGCCGAAGAACTGGCTGGCAAAGACCATCACCATCGTCGACATCCCAAGCGTGAGTGCAGCCGCAGTGCCGTAGCCGGGGAGCATCCGCTCGCTAATTTTCCGAATCAAAAGCAGCAGGCCGAGCGCAGGGAGCACGCTAGTCAGCAGGCCCAGCGCCCAAACCAACGGCGCCTGCACCTCAAGCTGCCGCGTTACCTCGCGGGCTCTAGAAGTGCTGTAGCCATAGGCCGAGATCTTGAGTGCCTTGTAGGTCCAGAGCCTGGCGCCGCTCTCGCGCGCGTTATCGGCCGCGGTGCGCGAAAGGCCCTCTCCGCCAACTGCCTTCAGCGCCAAATAAGCGGGGGTTGCCAGCAGCGGCAGCCCTGGCGCCTTAACCGAGAAGAACTGGCCGTTAATCCATGACTTGTCGCGAGTCTCCCAGTGGTATTTGTCGATCTGGGCGTTGCCGTCGCCGAGCGCTTTGACGAAGGCGAAGTAAGAGGTCTGAGCCCAGCCGAGCGACTGCATGACGAAGGCCCACCCGAATGCCAACACGCAGATCGCGGCGATTCCGCTGCGGCGACGCGACTGCGTGCGAGCATTTGAGGTTGGGCTGGCGGCGACGCTCATCGGCCGCAGACAATAGGGATGCACCCAACGGAAGTGCGCGCG
>JBAXGJ010000386.1:0-1630 GCA_037139475.1 Actinomycetes bacterium | reverse complement strand
ACGTACCAAGGACCAACCGGAATCACCGGGGTACTGCACAGCGCCTTCCAAGAGTCGGGGATCCCTTCGGCAAGCCTCTGGGCGAGCGTCCCCCACTACGTTGCGGCGGCTCCCAACCCGAAGGCTTCGCTGGCGCTGGTGCGCAAACTGGAATCGTTGGTTGGAATCAGCTTTGACGCGACAGAGCTCGAGCGTGATGCCTCTGACTACGAACGCCGAGTTAGTGGCGCAGTGGCAGGAGACGACGATGTCCGCCAGTTTGTCGAACGGTTAGAGCAGGCGAGCGATGCTGATGCGCCGGAAGCCGAAGGCGAAGAGGTGCCATCGGGCGACGTCCTCGCACGCGAATTCCAGCGCTTTCTAAACCAGCGCGGCGACGACGCTTAGAGCTCTGCCGCCGGGCAGGCGATCCTGAAGTCGCAGTAGCCGCAGGCTGTAACGGAAGGTGTTGGCTCAAAGCCTTGCCCGCTGATCGCCGCAGCTACATCGTTGACGGTCTCAGAAATCCAGTCGCGATCAATATCCGACGCCGGCACCGGGATCTTCTCGTCGTCGAGCACGTAGTGGTAGCTCTGTAGCTGCGATTCAACCTGCCAGGCCTCGCGCGCGGCTACGGCGTATAGCGACAGCTGAATGTCCTCACGCAGCTCTGCCGCACTGCGCGGCTTTCCGGTCTTGTAATCGATCAGCTCGTATCCGCCGCCCGGCAATAGATCGACGCGGTCAACGCGGCCGCGCAGCGTATGTTCACCGATCTTAAATTGGAACGACTTCTCAAACCAGACCGGTTGGCTCTGCTCTTTGGCGGTCCTCTCCTGGTAGAGCTTCAGCGCCTGTTCGGCCTTGGCGTGGAGTTGACGCTCTTGGTCACTGTCGCCAAATCCGCCGCGGCGCCAGCCTTCCTCAAGTAGCGCGAGTAGCTCGTCAACGGTTCGCCCGTCGGACTGGTGGTATCGCTCCAGGACTTGGTGGAAGAGGATCCCAAAGCGCTGGTTCATCGTCGGCTCTTGAGGGATCCTGAATACGCGCGCAAACTTGTAACGCAGCGGACAGGCTCGGTAGGTCTCAATGTCGGAGGCACTAAGCACCAGCCCTTCGCCGCGGCGCGGTAGGAAGGCCTCCAGCGAAGGCTCGCCGCGCCTTGCTGTTGTTGCGCTGCGTGCTCGGGCATCGTGCTCGGCGCTGAGAATGAGCTCGTCGAGAGGACTGCTTTCGAGCGCTTCACGCTGAGTCGCAGTCGCCGACTGCAGAAGAACTGCGTTGGCCTGCGCGAGCGCTCCCTCGACGTCCTGGTCGGCCGGCCGACCGATCACCGCCGCCAGCTTGCAGAGCTCGAGGTAACGAACGACGCCAAGCGTTAAGTCGAGGTCATTGTCGAGCCGTAGCTCGGCGAAGGTTCCGGCAACGCGCGGCAGGTCACCGAGTAGTTCGTCACGCAGCTCGTTGAACGCCCCATGCAGCGCTTCGTCGGGCCCAAATAGTTCCTCGCTGCGCTCCTCCCATTGCTCCCCAGCCGCCGCTAATGCCGACTCGGCGAGCTGCGAGGGCGGCTGCAGCTCGCCGCGTTGGCCATGCGCGCTGTAGCTCAGCGTCACCGACTCAGCCGCCCGCGTTATCGCCAGGTAACCGA
>JBAXGJ010000385.1:0-1632 GCA_037139475.1 Actinomycetes bacterium | reverse complement strand
GTTAGCCAGTTCACGCTTTACGCCAGCACCAGCAAAGGTAACCGCCCGAGCTTCACCGGAGCGGCGCCACCGCAGCTAGCGGAGCCCCTCTACGAGCGCTTCTGCCAGCAACTTGATGCCAAGCGTGGCATCTTCGGCGCCGCTATGGAAGTCGAACTCGTCAACGATGGGCCGGTCACGCTGATGCTCGAGGCCGAGCCGCGATGATGCGCCCGCGCGACCTAAAACGAGCGCTCCTGCGAAGCTCCCCTTATGGCTCCTGAACCTAGACTCGTGCCGCGCTTCGCGGCCGAGCCCCCACATGAACACCTCCCCTCCGGCCGCTGGGCGCTAAAGCTCCAGCAAGTTTTCATCGATGCCTGCGCTTCGATCGAGCCCGATGAAGGTGAAGAGCTAGGCCAGATCGGCGAGATCGCCTGGTTCCCGGATCGCACTTGGCACGGTCGTAGTTACATCCCGGCCGTAGCGACCACCTCGAACGGACTTGAAGTCTTTGGATACGTTGCTCACCTGCGCAACGAAGCAGGCGGCGAAGACCTAAAAGCGGTGGCCGATGTCACTGCGCAGACGGCCGCTGACAACCCCGACTGGACTATCGATCTTTGTGAGGAAGTAATCGGCTCATGGCGCGGCGAAACTGATTCGGTAGCCGCGATGACACTCGTGTGGGGTCGCCCGGTGGGGGTTGACGCAAAGATCGCAACCGCCGAGCTGGCAGACCTTTGCGTAGATCAATGCGAGTTGGTTGACGACCGCTTCACGCTGCTAGCACCCGATGATTACCGCGGCGACATGCTCGAGATCGCCTGCTTTGACGGCGGCGGCCGTGAGGTCGCGCGCGAATCGCTCTACGAAGACGACGAGTAGCCCTCGAGCGGGAAGTGGCAGGCGGCGAGAGAGCCGCCCGGCATCTCCGTCAGCGGCGGCTCCTCTTGCGAGCAGAGAGACTGCGCCTTTGGGCAGCGAGTGTGGAAGCGGCAACCAGGCGGCGGTGCGCTTGGCGATGGGACGTCGCCCTTCAGCACCGGCCGGCGGCCAGCGGCCGAGATCGAAGGGTCGGGTACCGGCACCGAAGCGAGTAGCGCTCCCGTATACGGATGGCGCGGCTGCGAGAAGCAACGCTCCGACTCGGCCAGCTCAACGACCTTGCCGAGGTACATCACGGCAATTCGGTCGCACATGTGGCGCACGACGCTGAGGTCATGGGCGATGAAGATCAACGTCAGCCCAAGTTCGCTCTGAAGATCCTGCAGCAAGTTGATGATCTGTGCCTGAATTGAAACGTCGAGCGCGGAGACAGGCTCATCGGCAACGAGCAGCTTCGGCTTCAGTGCGATCGCCCGCGCAACACCAATCCGCTGACGCTGACCGCCGGAGAACTGGTGCGGGTAGCGGTTGTAGTGCTCGGGGTTGAGACCAACGCGGTCCATCAGCTCACGGACCTCCTTGCGCCGCTCGTTGGCCTCTCGCGCCTCACGATGGATGATGAACGGCTCGGCGATGATCGAACCGACCGTTTTACGCGGATTGAGCGACGAGTACGGATCCTGGAAGACCATCTGTGCGTCACGTCGCAGCGTCGCAAGCTGGCGGCGACCAAGGTTCGTGATCTCTTGGCCCTCGAAGAAGACC
>JBAXGJ010000384.1:0-1639 GCA_037139475.1 Actinomycetes bacterium | reverse complement strand
AAGTTCTACGAGCTGACGCGCCGCGACGCGCTGCCGCAGGTGCTCGAAGGGCTCCACGCGCTGGCTGCCTTCCCCGAAGCCCACCCGATCAAGATCAACGCCGTCGCGATCCGCGGCTTCACCGAGACCGAGATTCCGGCCTTCGTTGAGTTCGCGCGCGAGTTCCCGTTCGAGGTTCGCTTCATCGAGTTCATGCCGCTCGACGCCGACCATGCCTGGGAGCCGGAGAAGGTCTTGAGCGGCGCCGAGATCCTCGCCGCGATCAACGCGATCCACCCGCTCGAGGAGCAGCCGCGCGAACCGAGCGCCACCGCCAAGGTTTACAACTTCGCCGACGGCAAAGGAAAGATCGGCCTGATCAACCCGGTCAGCGAACCGTTCTGCTCCGACTGCAACCGAATTCGCTTGACGGCAGAAGGCAAGCTGCGCACCTGCCTCTTCTCGCTGCACGAAACCGATCTGCGCGAACCGCTTCGCTCAGGCGCCAGCGACGACGAGCTGATTCAGATTGTCCGTGACGCCGTTTGGCGCAAAGAGCTAAAGCACCACGTCGGCGAGCCGGGCTTTATTCAGCCTGCTCGGACGATGAGCGCAATCGGCGGCTGACCTCTTTTAGCTGCTCGAGGTCGTTGACGTTAAAGCTGGCCTCGGCCGGCACGTCGACGAGCGCAGGCATTAGCGCCATCACCTGCTCGGTCATTGGGCCGTCGGTGTCGAACTTCTCAAGCAACGCGAGCGCGGCTGGTTCGTAGCGGGCCAGCAGCGGCTGCGGGCGCCCGGCTGCGCTTGCCAGCAGCGCGACGCTGCCTTCGGCGTCGGCGCTGGCGACCAAGGCGACCGTCTCGCTCGTCAGCAGCGGCAGGTCGCAGGCGATCACGACGACCGCCCTCCCCTCGGCGCGGCGTAGTGCTTCGATCACGCCAATTACCGGGTGGCGCGGCTCGTCCGGCTCGGTCCACAGCTCGACGCCGCGCCCAAGCTCGTCGGGTAGTTCAGCGTCGGCCTTGGCTACGACAACGACCTGCGAGAGCGCGCCGAGCGCTGCTTCGAGCGGGTAGCTAATCAGCGCGCGCCCGTCCAGCTGCGCGGTCGCCTTCGCGCCGCCGATCCTGCTGCCGCTGCCGCCGGCCAGCACGGCGGCGATGACGTTCTCTTCTCGCTTCTCGCTCACGGCGCGAGCCTAGCCGCATAGAATGAGCTTTCGTGGAACCTGCCGTTGAGACAAATGCTTGGCTGCGCTGTTATCGGTGCTGGTCGACCGACCTTGAGATTCAGGTCCATTACGAAGGAATCCACAAGATCGACCCCTCCACAGGCGAGCGCGCGGAGGTCATCGACGAACTTCAAGAGGCAGTAGTTCAGTGCCTTGAGTGCATGCACGATCAGCCGCACCTCGCCTTTCGCGACGGTCGCGTTGAACCGATCGAGGATCGCTGGGAGCGGATGGTCACCGGCACGCCGTGGGTTGCCTCCTGCGCAGTCACCGTTAGCTCCAGCGATGTTGAGAGCTGCTCAGGCCCCGACGCCGGCGACGCACTCTCCTACGCCGCCTTCGGCGACAACGGAACGCGCGAGTTCTTCACTCACGTGCGCTACCACAAGCACGACGAGGATTCGATCACTATCCACCTGCTCGTAG
>JBAXGJ010000383.1:0-1641 GCA_037139475.1 Actinomycetes bacterium | reverse complement strand
CCACGGCGCCGGTCTATGACTGGGAATACCAGCGCCGCGCCGATAAAGAACATTGCGATTAGGAACGAGAGCGCAACCTGCGAAGTGGGAAAGATGTAGTCAGAGACCGATGGCATTAACACCATCAGTGGCCAAGCGGTGAAGATCAGCACCGCCATCAGTACAAACGAGGAGCGCATCAACTTTGAGGCCCATATCTCACGAAGCGCAAGCTTCAGCGATGAGCTCTGGCTTGGCTCAGCTACCGAGCCCGCGCCCTTGATCGGCATCCGCGAGATCGCCCACGCGAAAGGCAGCATTGAAATTGCGCAGATCAGGAACAGCCCTGAATAACCGATCACCGTTAAGAGCAGGCCACTGGTTAGTAGGCCTGCAACCTGCCCAACGCTCTGCACGCTGATCACGCGCGAGTTCACGTCTGAAAGCTGCTCAGGCGGCACGGCGGTGCGGATCAGATTGCGCCAAGCAGGCACAAAGATCGCCACGTAGAGAAAACCGGTTAGCGCCGCGGCGACAAAGAGAAGCGACAGCGACTCGCCATAGATCTCGGTGTAGACCGCGAGCGAGAGGTAAAGAACAAAGTCGATCAGAAGGATTACGACGTTCAGCTGCCGCGGTGGGAAGCGACGGACAAGGCCCGAGCTAATCGGCATCATGATCAGCGTTGGGGCCGAGATGAAGGCACCGGTCGCGGCAACATCGAAGGCCGAGCTCGCTGAGCTGTAGGAGCCGAAACTAAAGACCAGAATCAGAATCCCGCTGCCAAAGCCTAGGAACGTAATTGTTGCTAGAAGTGGGCGCGACGGTGAGCTCGTCGCGCTGCCCGCGGCACCATCAAGATCGGCTGTCATCGGGTGGGACGGTGAAGCTTGGGCATCAGCTCCGGGGGCACGAATGCCTCAGCTGCCATGTCGTTGACGGCGACGAGGTAGCGCGAGCGAATTGTCACGATCGCTGCGATTAGCCCCAGCGCGCCGATGGCAGGGAGGACGATGAAGACGCCGACCGAGTCGGTGACCGCAGCCGCTGTAAGCGACCGAACCGAGGTGCCAACTTGGACGACGATTACGTAGACCGTCAGGACGATCGCGGCCGAGGCGGGAGAGATCTCACGCTGCACGAGCGAAAGAGTCATCACTCCGATCACCCCGAGCAGCAGGCCGGCAGGAACCAGTACTAGCCCGGTTAAGACCAACCCAAGCAGCGCTGGCTCGACGTGGGCCGTCAGCGCTAGCAGCGCTATCGCGATGCTCACGAGCGGCAGCAGCCGCCGATTCCAGGGGTGGCGTTCGGCGCTTACTTTCAGCGCATTGACGCCCCGCTTGATCATTGGGAATGCCAGCGACGAGCCGATGAAGAACATTGCCATCAGGAACGCAAGCGCAAGCTGCGAGCTGGGGAAGATGTAGCCAGAGACCGATGGCAGTAGCACCATCAGCGGCCAAGCCGTGAAGATCAGCACCCCCATCAGGACAAACGACGAGCGCATCAACTTCGAAGCCCACACTTCACGAAGCGCAACCCGCAGCGATGAGCTCTCGCGTGGCTCAGCTAGCGAGCTCGCGCCCTTCATCGGCATCCGCGCGATCGCCCAGGCCAGCGGCAGCATTGAAATTGCGCAGATCAGGAACAGTCCTGAGT
>JBAXGJ010000382.1:0-1642 GCA_037139475.1 Actinomycetes bacterium | reverse complement strand
GATCAATGCCGTTGAGCTTCGCTTTGCGAAGATCGGCGCCGGCGCACTTGGCGCGCGGGGCTGGCTTGCACTTCGTCTTGACGGCGGCCGCCTGAGCGGAGCCGCTCACCACCATCATTGAGGCGGCAGCAACTGTGACCAAAATCGGAATTCTTCTCATACCAGCGAGAGTAACGTGCGCGGCGCGCCACTGCGCCGGTCATCACGGCCTGGCGCGGCGGAGCGGTGAGGGTTGCGGCAGCGGCCAGTACGGGTTAGGCTCAACTTATGAGCTCACAACCAGATAAAGCACACCAGGCAGCAGCGGAGCGGTTGAACTCGCAGCGGGCCTTCTGGCGCGCTCTCGGCGGCTTCGTTCTGATCTGGATTATCTGCACGATCATCTGGGCAATCACTGGCGGCGGGATGTTCTGGCCGATCTGGGTGATCTTCGGAACCGGCATCGCCACGCTCTTCATGGCTTGGAACGCTTTTGGCCCGCGCAACACTGGCCCAAGCCAGGCTCAGGTTGACGAAGAAGCAAAGAAGTTCGACAACTAGTCAGCTTCAGCGCGGTGCGTCTGCTGCGGTCGCGATGATTGCGCGATCGCTTCTCGCACCAACAGTCAGCGGCTAAACCACTTCGCGGTCGCCCGCGTCGAGCAGTTCAGCGACGGCGTTATAGCGATCGCGATCACCGTGATCGTGCTGGGGATCGTCGTCCCGCTGGCCGGCAGCGACGGCCTGCTCTCCAAACTCTTGGAGCTCTGGCCCTCATACCTCGCCTACGTGATCAGCTTTCTGACGATCGGCGGCTTCTGGTTTAACCACCACACAATCTTCTTCTGCCTGCGGGCGATCAACCCGAGCGTGATGCGCGTCAACCTACTGCTGTTGATGGCGATCGCCTTCCTGCCGTTCCCGACCGCCGTGATGGCGCAGGACTTGGCGCAGCCCGGCAGCGGCGCCGAGGTGGCGGTTGTCTTCTACGGCCTCTCGCTGCTGCTCTGTCGGCTCCTGTTGACCTGGCTTTGGAAGGTCTGCACAACCGATCACCTGATCCGGCCTGAGGTTGACCGCGACGACCTAACCCGTCTAACGCGCCGCCTCAACCCGGGCTTTCTGCTCTATGTCGGCGCGATCGTAATCGGCGTCTTCCTTCCAGACGTCGGGCCTTGGCTCTACTTGGGAATAGCGATCTACACCGTTGTCACAACGCGCAGCGTCGACTTCGGCGAGCCTGGCGATGAGCTGCTCTCTCCTAGCTAGAGCTGGCCGCCGAGTGGCGCCGCGGGGCTGTAGATTTCCCTAATGACCGCAGGCAGCGATTTCCGCGCAGCAGTTGAAGCAAATGACCTTGAGGCGATGAGCGCCTGCCTCGCTGACGACGTTGAGTTCTTCAGCCCGGTCGCCTTCAAGCCATTCGTCTCGAAGCCTGTCGTTGCGGCGCTGCTTGGCTTCGTGGGGGATACGTTCGAAGATTTCGTCTACGTCGACGACATCGAGCAGGGCAATAGCCACATGCTTCGCTTCAGCGCGCGAGTGGGGGATAAGGCGATCGATGGTGTCGATCTGATGGAGATGGACGAGGACGGGTTGATCAGCCGTTTCTCGGTGATGATTCGCCCGCTTTCGGCTGCCCACGCGATGGCCGATGCAATGT
>JBAXGJ010000381.1:0-1652 GCA_037139475.1 Actinomycetes bacterium | reverse complement strand
CGAGCAGGCCGTGCATCGGTAGCCCGGCGGAGTCGAAGTGGAGCGGCGACTCGTCGGCGCTCAGCGCCACGTCTACGCCTTCAAACGAGTAGCTCATCGCCGCCAGCCGGTTGGCCCACGGGTAGAGCAGCGGGATGCCGAAGGTTGAGCCCTTCGCCGCGTAAGCCTCAAGGCCGCCGCGCTGTCCGAGCAGCTCCTCGCCGTTATGGCGCAGCGAGCAGCAGACCATTCCAACGCCCGGCGCATAGACCGCTTCCAGCTCGCCGCTGGCTGAAGTCAGCGTCAGCGTTGTGTGGCCCTCAGTGCTGCTCTCTGTGACTGCCGCGCTCACAGACTCAACTCTATGCGCTGGGGTCCTAACGCTGCCGACCCGCGCCTCAGGTTTCTGTTTCGTGCTCAGCCGCTAGGCGCGGCAGCCCCATCTTCGGCCGCCCACTCACTGCGCAGCTCATTCAGCACTACCCAGAAGAAGGCGACGATTGGCACGGCGATGATCGCGCCAACGATGCCCATCAGGGCGGCGCCTGCAGTTACTGCCGCCAGCGTCGCGATTGGATTCAGCGCGACGGTTTTGCGGTAGGTCATCGGCGCGATCCAGATCGACTCGGCGCCATGCACAACGATTAGGACAGCGAGCATGATCAGCGCCGAGTCAAGGCCGCCGCCGGCCAGCGCGATCAAGAAGACGATTAGCCCAGAGATATATGCGCCAAGGATTGGAATGAAGCCGCAGAAGAAGGTGATTGCGATCAGCGTTCCGGCGATTGGCAGCCCGAGCGCAATTGCGCCGACACCGATGAAGAACGAGACGAAGATTGAGATCAGCAATGTTCCGCGCACATAACCACTCAAGGTTGTCCAGCCGGCAGTGATCGACCGTCCAACGGCGACGCGGCGGCTCGGCGCTGCCTGCTGCACGACCCAGTCGCGCAGACCTGCTGCCCCGGCCAGCAGATAGATCAGGAATGCCAGCGAGATCAGCGCCCCGGCAAAGACCGAGACGATTACAGGTACCTCGCGGGAAGCTTTTGAGAGCAGTCCCGAGCCAGCAGTCTTGAGCCCTGGCCCAAGTTTTGAGATGACGCTGTCAACGGCGCTGCGGTCGCTGCCCAGCGGGCCGTTTCCAGGGTGGCTCCAGCTCGAGACTTCAGCGGCGCCGCTGCTGATCAGTCGGCCGATCTGCCCGGCTTGGCCAACGATCGATCCGACGATCAGCGTCGCCGCTAGCGCCAGCAGGCCGAGGAAGATCACGATCGAGATCAGCACCGCCAACCCTCGCGGCAGCCCGAGCGCCGTGAGTTTGTCGGTAAGTGGCAGCAGCAGCGTTGCGAAGACCATCGCGAAGAAAAGTGGCACCGTGACGACGCGGATATGCCAGAGCGCGAAGATCACCACCGCCGCGAGTGCGAGGACTACAAGAATGCGCCACGAGAACCCAGCCGCCAGCTCCAGCCTGGGCGGAATCGCCGGCCGCGTCGGCCTTGAAGCTGGCGCACTTGATTCCTCCACAGAAGTCAAACACTAATGCCGCACGGGGCACAAAGCAATCGCTCGCAGCCGGGCAGGTCTGCCCGCATATGGGACAGCATTAATCGACCTAAGCGGAGGGGGAGGGATTCGAACCCTCGGTACAGGGGTTACCCGCACAACAG
>JBAXGJ010000380.1:0-1654 GCA_037139475.1 Actinomycetes bacterium | reverse complement strand
CAGTGGAACCCAATCAACATCTGTAGCTACCACCTGCAGGAGGCGGGCGCCACGCCGGTCCAAGAGATCGCCTTCGCAATGAGCAACGCAATCGCCGTGCTTGACGCCACAGCTGAGCGCGTCGCGCCGGAGCGGATCGGTGATGTCTTCGGCCGCATTTCGTTCTTCGTCAACGCCGGCATGCGCTTCATTGAGGAGCACGCGAAGCTGCGCGCGATGACGATCCTCTGGGAGGAGATCGGCCGCGAGCGCTACGGCGTAACCGACGAGCGCAAGCTGCGCCTGCGCTACGGCGTGCAGGTCAACTCGCTTGGTCTGACCGAATCGCAGCCTGAGAACAACGTGCCGCGGATCGTGCTTGAGATGCTCTCCGTCACGCTTGGCCGCGACGCCCGCGCCCGCGCGATTCAACTTCCGGCCTGGAACGAGGCGCTCGGCCTGCCGCGGCCGTGGGACCAGCAGTGGTCGCTGAGGATTCAGCAGCTGATGGCATACGAGACCGACCTGCTCGAGTACCCGGACATCTTTGAGGGCTCAGTTGTGATGGACGGACTCGTCGATGAGCTGCTGACAGGCGCCCGCGCCGAGATTGAGCTCGTAGCAGGCCAGGGCGGCGCTGTTGAAGCGGTCGAGTACATGAAGGGCGCGCTAGTTGACAGCCACCGCCAGCGGGTGCGGCGGATTGAGAGCGGCGAGCAGACCGTCGTCGGCCTCAACAGCTTCACCGAGACCGAAGAGTCGCCGCTGATGGCCGGCAGTGACGGTGGGATCATGACCGTTGACCCGGCACTTGAGGCTGAGCAGGCCGAGGCCGTCCGCGCTTGGCGCGCGCAGCGTGACGCGGGCGCCGCAGAGGCCGCAATCGCTGAGCTAACGCGCGTAGCCGCTGACGAGAGCGAGAACATCATGCCGGCGACGATCGCCGCCGCAAAAGCCGGCGTGACGACCGGCGAGTGGGCAGCAGCACTGCGCAGCAGCTTTGGCGAGTACCGCGCGCCGACCGGAGTCAGCGGTGCCGTTAGCGGCGGAGCCGACGACGAGTCGCTGGCGGCGCTGCGTGATGAGGTAAACCGCGTCAGTGAGGCGCTCGGCCGCCGAATCAAGATCCTCGTCGGCAAGCCCGGCCTCGACGGCCACTCGAACGGCGCCGAGCAGATCGCCGTCCGCGCCCGCGACGCGGGGATGGAAGTGATCTACGAAGGAATTCGCCTCAGCCCAGAGCAGATCGCGACCAGCGCGATGCAGGAGGACGTCGACGTCGTTGGCCTTTCAATTCTCTCCGGCTCGCACCGCGATCTGATCCCAGCGGTGATCAACGACATGGCTGAGTTGGGCGTCGACGCGCCGGTTGTCGTCGGCGGAATTATCCCCGACGCCGACCTCGCTGAGCTGACGGCGGCCGGCGTGGCTGGCGTCTACACGCCGAAGGATTTTGAAATCACTTCGATCATCGGCGACATCGTCAGGCTCGTCGCCGAGCGCAACGGAATCAGCGCCGCCGCATGATCCATTCACACCCCGTTCAACTGGCGGCAATGATCGCTGCATTCACATTCGGCACTTTGATCGCACTTCTGCTTGGCGCCGCGAGCCTCGGAATCGCCTTTACTTTCGGGCAAATCGCCTTCGCAGCAACGCTCGTTTGGGTTCTGCT
>JBAXGJ010000379.1:0-1660 GCA_037139475.1 Actinomycetes bacterium | reverse complement strand
CCAAGGGCAACACACCCCACACGTACACGGTGGTTGTGAAGACGACGAATGGGCTAACAGCAACCCATGCAGTAACAGTTGCGTAGGCTCGCGAACTAACTCCTCCTCCAAAGTCCGCCGCGGCAATAGCTGGGGAAAAGCGCGCCAACTCACGGCAGAACAAGCCTACGATCCGCTATTGCTCAACAGAACGAGCGATTTCGAGACTGCCTGATGTGCTCCGCTCTGCCCCGGCTCTTTCAGATGGACGGCCACCGTGGAAACCGGTTGACATCAGCACAGTTTCGTAAACTATCCTATTTGTAGGATAGTTTACGAAATAGGAGGTGCGTTGTGGAGTTATCTGTTTCGGAGGCTGCTAACCGCCTCAATCTAGATCAGAGTCGGATTCGTCAGTTGGTGAACGCCGGTGACCTACCAGCTCGAAGGGCCGGCAAGGCCTGGCTCGTCGACGGGGATGCCGTTGCGTTGATGTCTCGTCGAGCACGCCCGCATGGGCGTCCTTTGTCAGAGCAGCGAGCGTGGGCGCTGCTAGATCTACTGGCCGGCGGGGACGCGCCTTGGCTGACAGCACCCGCGCGAAGCCAAGTCCGGAGCGTTATCCGTCGCATGCAGCCACTAGGCGCGGATGAGTGGCGCGCTGCCCTTAGAAATCGAGGCCACAAAGTTTCAATCGACGGACACCCGGCCGCCGTGCGTCGCCTGGTGCAATCGCCCGAGACGGTTGCTGCTGGCCCACACGAGGCGTCCGTTCACGGCCTTGATCTTGTGGCGCTCAGTGCACGTCCGGAGGTCTATCTCGACGATCATGCTTGGGCGAAGTTGGCCGAGGTGCTCAAGCTGGATCTCGCCGCGTCGTCGAGTGCATCTGCCGTGGTGAGACTTGTGCACGCGCACGGCATCGTCGACCGTCTGCGGGCGAACGAGCACCTCCTTGCGGTCACTATCGCCGCAGACTGCCTCGACGACGCCGACCCGCGGGCTAACTTCGCAGGACTAGAACTCATTAAGGGAGCAGCCGACAGAGCCTTAGGCACTCGGGAATGACCGTAGTCATTAATCTGCCCGTGTTGGGTGCTCCCGCCGACGAACTTTGGGAAGTACTCGTAGCGCTGTCCACGAAAACCAAACGCGTTCCATGGATGCTCATTGGCGGGCAAATGATGCTCTTGCACACTTTCGAACATGGCCGAGAGCCATTGCAGATCAGTCAGGATGGAGACGCCATCGCAGACATCCGCGCCCGCCCGGATGCTCTCGCGGCTTTCGTTCGGATCTTGGAAAGCGAGGACTTCACATCTGACGGCATGAGCCCCGACGGTCTGGCTCACCGCTACAGGCACAAGACGTTCAACCCACCGGTTCTGGTTGATGTCCTCGCACCCGACAACGTCGGACCGCGCGCAAACCTGACTACCACACCACCTGGCAGAACGGTTGAGGTTCCGGCAGGCACACAAGCACTGGATCGACTTGAGGAGGTCGAGGTGGTCTTGGCCAGCGGCCGCAGGGGGCTCGTTCCCCGCCCCGACTTGCTCGGAGCGATCATCATCAAGGCAGGCGCCACAACGTTAGCCGAGCGTCGGGATCGTCACTTCAATGACCTTGCGCTGCTCTGTTCACTCGTTGATGACCCGTTCGAGATGCGCGAACTTATGGG
>JBAXGJ010000378.1:0-1660 GCA_037139475.1 Actinomycetes bacterium | reverse complement strand
CAACGCTGCTGCGCTCGCTGAAGGTGGGCGCGTTGGTGACGACCTTCTCGACGCTGCTGGCATTCCCAATCGCTTACCTGCTGGCGTTCAAGATCCGCAACTCCCGCACCCGTCTGATGCTCTACGTGCTGGTGATCGTCCCGCTCTGGGCCAGCTACCTGCTGCGTGCCTACGCCTGGAAAGTAATTCTCGGCCAGAACGGGCTGCTCTCGTCGGTACTCGATCAGGTCGGCCTGCAGAACACCTTCCTCTCGAACC
Organism: Actinomycetes bacterium; assembly: GCA_037139475.1. Classification (GTDB taxonomy): domain Bacteria; phylum Actinomycetota; class Thermoleophilia; order Solirubrobacterales; family Solirubrobacteraceae; genus F1-60-MAGs163. The sequence goes on along the minus strand of JBAXGJ010000378.1, from coordinate 1,402 downwards.
TCCTCTACTCGCAGACGGCGGTCGTGATCACGATGACGCACATCTTCACGCCGTTCATGATCCTGACGATCTACGCCGTACTCGAGCGCCTTCCCCCTAGCCTGATCGAAGCATCGAAGGACCTCGGAGTCGGTCGAGCAAAGACCTTCATGACACTCGTTTTGCCGCTCTCGCTGCCAGGAGTGATCGCCGGGGCAACCTTCACGATGGGCCTCTCAACGGGAGACTTTGTGGCGCCGCAGCTTGTAGGCGGGCCGCACGACGTGATGATCGCCAACCAGGTCTACAGCCAATTCGGCGCAACCAACAACTGGCCCCTGGGCGCAGCGATAGCTTTCGTTCTATTGGGATGCGTCGCCGTGCTAATCGCAGTCTCTACACAAGCTGAGCGAAGAGAGCAACTGTGACCACAGGCCCGACAACAGAGCCGCGCGACCTTGAGCTGAAAATTGATGACGCATCGGCCGATGGAATCGCCGGCAGCGTCTACCGCGAGCTTCACGCGGCAATCTGCGACTTCCGGCTCGAACCAAACCAGCGGCTCGTGCAGAACAACCTCGCCGATCAGCTTGGGATCTCGCGCACTCCAGTCCGCGACGCGCTGATGCGCTTGGCGCAGGAAGGTTTGGTGCACCCAGCGCCGCAGCGAGGCGGTTACCTCGTCAGCGAATTCACGGCGCGCGAGGTGCTCGACATCTACGACGTCCGCCTTGCGCTCGAGCCGCTCGCAGCGAGCCAAGCGGCAGGGCACCACACAGCGGTCGAAATCGCGATGCTCCGCGAGCTCAATTCAGCGATCGCCGCTCAGGACGAAGCATCCAGCGACGACACCTTTGAACTGAACCGAGAGTTCCACGGCTTGGTGATCAGCCGCAGCGACAACGTGATCATCCGTCGCATGCTTGACCAGCTCTGGTCGATGCCGAGTGCTCTACGGATGTACAACCTTCAGATGGTTGCCGAGCACGACCCAGAGTCGATGGTCAGCGAACACGAGCAAATCATCACTGCCTTGGAGTCGGGCGACGGCGCACGCGTGGCGAACGATGTTCGAAGCCACATCACGAAGGCTCGCGCCGAAGCAGTTGAGCACGTCGAACAAAGCGGCCTTTAATTTGATGCCGCAGCTGCAGAAAAGAAAACCCACAACTAGCAAGCCAGTGAATACACTGAATACAGGGAGCATGAGATGACCGGTCCGCAGCGCCAACCAGAGGTAATCGCCTACGACGCCGGTGGCACGATGACCGACGCCTTCATCGTCGATGGAGCTGGGAACTTCGTTGTTGGGAAGGCTCAAACAACGCCCGATAACGAGTCGCAGGGGCTGATGGACTCAACCCTGGATGCCCTCTCCCAGTGGGGTACCGATACGGCCACAGCATTCCCCTCGATCGTCTCG
>JBAXGJ010000377.1:0-1667 GCA_037139475.1 Actinomycetes bacterium | reverse complement strand
GGATTGCGTCTTCAACCATCCTGTCAGCGATCTCGTTGACACGTCCGACGCCTTCTGGCTTCGAAAGATCCCAGCCGACGCCCTGATCATTACGAAGGACGTAGTCCGCCGACAGCAGGCCGAGCGCGCAGAACACGGAGCTGTTCTGAGGGATGACGATCGTCTCGATCCCGAGCCGCTCGGCGATCTGAGAGGCGAACAGCGGAAGTGTTCCGCCGTAGGCTAGGAAGAGGAACTCGCGCGGATCATGGCCCTTGCCGACGCTTACTTCGCGGACGGCGTTGGCCATGTTGACAACAACCAAATCATGCATCGATGCTGCAGCGTCCTCTGTCGACCAGCCGAAACGCTCTCCGAAGGTGTCGTCAAGGGCAGTCTTAGAGAGTTCAGGCTGAAGTTGAACGCGGCCACCGAGGTAGCGGTCCGGGTCGATGAAACCAAGCGTGACCATTGCGTCGGTGACGGTCGGCTCTTCGCCGCCGCGCCCCATTGCCGCAGGTCCAGGAGTTGAGCCCGCGCTCTGCGGCCCGACCTGCGGAACGCCTCGCTCACTGACCCAACCGATCGAACCGCCGCCAGCGCCGACCGAAACGACGTCGACGATGTTGACCCCGGTCATGAACGGGCCGAGCTCAAGGTTCTTGTCGATGTGAATCTCGTTGTCGACAACGATTCCGGTGTCGAAGCTGGTTCCACCCATATCTCCGAGTAGCACGCGGGTCTTACCCATCCGCTTGGCGAGCTCGTTTGAACCGATCGCGCCGGCAGCTGGGCCTGAGCCAAGCAGACCGAGGGGGTACTGGCGCGCCTTCTCAAGGCTGATTCCGCCGCCGAGCCCTTGGAAGAAGGCGAGGCCGCCCTTGAGGCCGGCTGAGCGCAGCTTTTCGTTGAGCGAAGTCAGGTAGACCTCGGCGCGGTCTTGAACGAACGAGTTAAGGATCGCTGTTGTCCAGCGCCGAGTCTCGCCCTCGACTGGGAAGACACGATGCGACGGCGTGATGAAGAGGTCTGGGTAGATCTCTTTAATCGCCTTCTCGGCCTCGAGCTCGTGCTCGGTGTTGGCGTGGCTCCAGAGGAAACAGATCGAGAGCGCGTCAACGCCGACCTCCTCGACGAGGTAGCGCGCCTGTTCCTTGACCTGCTCAAGGTCGAGCGGAACAAGAACGGTCCCTGACCAGTCGATCCGCTCGTCGATCTCAACGATCGCGCGGCGATCAACTAGGTCCGGGACGTTCAGCTGAAGGTGATCGTCAATCTCGGTTGTACGCGGGCCGCCAGCGAGACGGAACGCGTCGCGGAACCCGTTCGTGACGAGCACACCAACGCGCGAGCCGCGCAGCTGCGTGATCGTGTTCGTGACAACGGTCGTGCCGTTGATGAAAAGCTTGGTCCTGTCGAGCAGGTCGTCCATGCTTAGCTCGTAGTTCACGGCGGCCACCTCTACCGCCTCGAGCACGCCGCGACTGAAGTCGTCGTAGGTTGTCAGCGCTTTGCCGCGCTCAACGCGGCCGTCGTAAACGACCGAGACGTCTGTGTGGGTTCCTCCCACATCGACGCCAATAAATGCTTGTTTTCCGTTTGCCTTCGTGTCAGTCATTTTTCTCCTGGGCCGAACTCGGCGGATCTAGTCAGTGACTTTCGCTTGCAGCGTCGGCGCGGACACCTGT
>JBAXGJ010000376.1:0-1667 GCA_037139475.1 Actinomycetes bacterium | reverse complement strand
AGCGTCACCACCGATGGCCGCGACATGCCGGTTGAGCCGGTTGGAATCACGTTGCTTGAAGTGGAGTAAGGTTTTAAAAGGGTTCTAGCCAAGCAGAGGAGACGCAGATGACGACCGTTAAGCAGAGTCCAGAGTCCACCGAAGAGACCGCCCCGTCGGCCGCTTCGAAGATCGACGTTATTAATCCGGCCACCGGCCAGATCATCGACAACGTCCCCGACCTCGGGCCCGCCGAAGTGCAGGCCTTGGCCGAGCGCGGCCGCGCCGTGCAGCCAGCCTGGGAGGCACTCGGCTTCGAGGGCCGCGCAAAGATTCTGCTGCGTGCTCAGAAGTGGATCATCGATCACAAAGAAGAGGTGATCGAGACGATCGTCTCCGAGACTGGCAAGACCTATGAGGACGCGCAGCTTGCTGAAATCTCCTACGGCGCTTCGGCATTCGGTTTTTGGGCCAAGCACGCGCCCGAGTACCTCGCCGACGTGAAGGTCAAGTCCGGCAGCCTGATGGTCAAGGGCAAGAAGCTGATGGTCAGCTATCGCCCGCTTGGGCTGATCGGCATCATCGGCCCTTGGAACTACCCGCTGACGAACTCCTTCGGTGACTGCATCCCGGCGATGGCTGCCGGTAACAGCGTGATTCTTAAGCCGAGCGAAGTAACGCCGCTGACCTCACTGCTGATGGCCCGCTGCCTCGATGAGTGCGGCATGCCGGCTGGCGTGTTCCAGGTCGCAACCGGCCGCGGCGACACCGGCCGCGCGCTGATTGAGCAGGTTGACATGATCATGTTCACCGGCTCCACCGCGACCGGCCGCAAGGTTGCCGTTATGGCTGCCGAACGGCTGATCCCTTGCTCGCTGGAACTCGGCGGCAAGGACCCAATGATCGTTCTGCGCGACGCCGACGTTGAGCGAGCAGCCAACGCCGCCGTCTTCTTCTCGATGCAGAACTCGGGCCAGACCTGCATCTCGACCGAGCGCGTCTACGTTGAAGCGCCGGTTTACGACGAGTTTGTCGGCAAGGTGACGGAGAAGGTCAAGGCGCTACGCCAGGGCATCAGCTCCGGCCCAGGCACGGCCGAGATCGGCGCGATGACCTTCCCGCCGCAGCTTGACATCGTTGAGCGGCACGTCAACGAGGCCGTTGCCGGTGGCGCCAAGGTTCTTACCGGCGGCAAGCGCGGTAGTGGCCCCGGCGACTTCTTCGAGCCGACAGTGCTGGTTGACGTTGACCACTCGATGACGGCGATGAACGAGGAGACCTTCGGGCCGACTCTGCCGATCATGAAGGTTGAGGATGCTGAGGAGGCAATCCGCCTCGCCAACGACAGCGAGTTTGGGCTCGGTGCTTCGGTCTTCACGCGCGACGTGGCTCGCGGCGAGGAGATCGCCAAGCGCGTTCAAGCAGGCGCTGTCTGCGTCAACGACGCGATGCTCAACTACGTTGCGCTGGAGCTGCCAATGGGCGGCGCTAAGACTTCCGGAATCGGCTCGCGCCACGGCGCCGGCGGAATCCGCAAGTTCTGCCAGCAGCAGTCGATCCTCGTCTCGCGCCTGCACCCCAAGCGCGACGTCCACATGTTCCCTTACACCGAGAAGATGACCAATCGCCTCGGCAAGCTCTTCACCTTCCTGTACGGCCGCGGCAACCGCGACTAAGCGGGGCGCCAA
>JBAXGJ010000375.1:0-1676 GCA_037139475.1 Actinomycetes bacterium | reverse complement strand
CTCAAGCCGCATCTCGCCGACGGTTTCAATCCGCAGCGTCGCCGGGCCGGCCGAGCATTCGAGCACGTGGCCGGCTTTGCTGCGGTCGTCGCTGATGAAGTGGAGGTGATGGCCGGCCATCTCGACCGAGTCGGCGGCGTGGGGGAAGCGGAAGCCGACGAGCGTGCCGCGCAGGTTCTCGTAGCGCCATTCGGTCTGGTTGCCGATGATCTGCTCGAAAGACGGGTAGGGCTTCGTCTGCGCGTCAACTGTGCGCAGGTGAAGCGCCGGGAATATCCCGTCGACCCGCACCGCGTCGCAGCCGCTCTTCGGCGGCGCGTGCTGCTCCATCAGCGCGATCAGCTCTGCGTGCTCAAGCGGAGATTCAATCTCGACGATCTCGTCGGTGATGAAGCGCGTCACGACAGCGAATGGCGTTAGCTCGTCGTCGCGAACGCGGCGCACCGGCCCCTCTGCAGGCGCCTGCCAGGCCTCGCCGTCGACGATGATCAGTTCGCCGTCGAGGCCGTTGAGCGTCCCAACTCCGAGATCCCCGGCAGCTAGGAGCTCACCGATCGTGGCGTCGCCGTCGTACTTGCGGTCCAGCAGCGCGGCGATAGTCGAGACCTGAACCACGGCGTGGTCGGCCGGGCTGATGCCGATCTCGGCATGGTCGACTAGGCGGACGTTTAGTGCGTGGATTAGGGCTGGATCGAGGGCGCTCATCGGGCACAGGGTACTGAGGCGGCAGCGAGCTGAACTGCTCTAAGGTACGAAATCACATAGCTGCTTGGACGAGCTTTTGTGTGTTGCCAAATGACTAAGAAGATCCTAACTCTCACAACAATCGTGCTTTGCGCAGCAGGCACCGCCGTGGCCTCGGCCACTCCAAGTGGCGCCGGCCCTCAGCCGCCAAACAGGATCTCTGCGTCGACTGCCGAGCTGCTTAGCGATGCGCCGGTCTACTCAAAGCCCGGAGGCCGCAAAGCCTTCAGCGTTGCGCGGATGGACACTTCGTGGACCGGCAGCACTGCTGTTCTGTTGATCGCCGGCTCCGCAATCGATTCAACTGGGCGGCTCTGGCTGAAGCTGATGCTTCCAGTGCGCCCGAATGGATCAGCCGGCTGGATTCTGGCCGAGCATGCTCGTATTGAAACCACAAGCGCCCGCGTTGAGGTCTCAACCAGAGCCCGCAAGCTCCGCTTGCGCCGAGGTGGTCGGATCATCTTCACAACCAGAGTCGTCGTCGGCAAGCGGTCCACGCCGACGCCCCACGGCAACTTTGCGATTTATGAGCGCGCCGACTCGCCGAAGGGTTCTAACGTCGGTCCATTCGCGCTCCACCTCACGGCTTTTTCCGACGTCCTCCATAGCTACGACGGAGGCCCGGGGCGGATCGCCATTCACGGCCGGGCAGGCTCACTGCTGGCTGATCCACTCGGCAGCGCCCGTTCGCACGGCTGCATCCGCTTGAAGAACTCGGTGCTGCGGCAGCTAGCGCGCTTCGCCAAGCCAGGGACCCCGGTGTCGATCGCCTCCGGCTGGCCGAAACTGCCGGCCGGCCCGCTTCCTTAGGGAGTACCTGTCCAACCAGCTGCGCGGCAAGGCTCGCCGCCACAGGCGGCGGTGATCTGGCCGCCCTGCTTGATGTAGGCGCCGATCTGGCCGCGGATCGAAGCGGAGCTTTCGATCACGAG
>JBAXGJ010000374.1:0-1677 GCA_037139475.1 Actinomycetes bacterium | reverse complement strand
AAGCAGCCACGCTACGCGCAGGCTTTGCAGTGGGTAATGCGGCCGCAGGAGTTCGCCGTGCGCCAGCGCGAGCGCTTTGGCGACGTCTTCACGCTGGAGTTCATCGACGGGCAACCTCTCGTCTTCTTGAGTGATCCGGAGGACATCCGCACGGTCTTTACCGGTGCGGCCGAAGTGATGCACGCCGGAGCGGCGAACAAGTTGCTGGCGCCAATCCTTGGCGCGCGTTCGATTCTGCTGTTAGACGAAGCTGAACACCTGCGCCAGCGACGGCTGCTGCTGCCCCCGTTCCACGGCGAGCGGATGCTGCGTTACGAGGCGATCATGGCCGAGGCCGCGCGGCGCGAGCTTGAGACCTGGCAAGAGGGCGAGACGATCGAGATGCTGCCGCGGATGCAAGCGATCACGCTGGAAGTGATCATGCGTGCCGTATTTGGAATTGAGGACGGCCTCGAGATGGAACGCCTGCGCGTGCTGCTGCGGACGATGCTTCAGGCTACGACCGACATGCGCCAGATGGCGCTCAGCCTGATCATGGGCCCTGAGTCGGAACGGCTTCAGCGGCGCCTGAGTGAGGTGCTCGATCCCGTCGACGAGGAGCTCTACCGCGTTATCGCCGAGCACCGCAGCGCGCCCGATCTGGAGCAGCGCGAGGACATCCTCTCGATGTTGCTGCTGGCGCGCGACGAGGACGGCGAGTCAATGACCGACGTTGAGCTCCGCGATGAACTGATGACGCTGCTGCTCGCCGGCCACGAAACGACTGCCAGCTCGCTGTCGTGGGCTTTCGAGCAGCTCACGCAAAAGCCGCAGACGCTGGAGCGGCTGACCGACGAGCTGCGCGGCGGCGAAGACGAGGTCTACGTCGACGCTGTGATTCAGGAAACGATGCGGCTGCGGCCGGTACTGCCGATCGTGGTTCGTTTGCTGAAGGAGCCGATCACCGTTGGTCAGGGGCGCTTCCGCTTGCCGGCTGGCACGCGCGTCGCCCCGGCGATCATGCTCGTCCACCTTCGCGATGACATCTACCCCGAGCCTTTCGAATTCCGACCCGAACGCTTCATCGAGACGCCTCCCGGGACCTACACCTGGATCCCATTCGGTGGCGGCATGCGCCGCTGTGTTGGCTCGGCATTCGCGCTGTTTGAGATGCGCGCCGTCCTGCGCGCCGTCCTGACAACCTTTGAGATCGAGGCCGTCGGCGGGCCTGAGCGGATCGCTCGCCGCTCGCTGACGATCGTGCCCGACCATGGCGGCCGAGTGCGAGTCGTTAGGCGCGCTGAAGCGGTCGCCGCTGAAGCCGCCGACGAAGGCGCCCTAGCGCTCTGATGGGCGTTGGCGAACCGCCCGAGCGCACCGACCCTGGCGCGCCGCGAATCTTCCAGTCCGGCCAGCCGCAAGGCGTGCCGCCGCTGGAGCTAACCGGCGAGCGGACGCTGCCCGACGTTCCCGAAGAGAACTACTGGTACCGCCGCCACTCTGTTGTTTACGAATGGATTGGCGCGCGCGTCGGCGGACTCGACGTTGTTGACCTTGCCTGCGGCGAGGGCTACGGCAGCGCTGTGCTTGCTCGCAGCGCGGCCGACGTCGTCGGCGTTGACGCCAACCCCGATGCCCACGCACACGCCGAGGCCCGCTACGCGCGGCCCGGGCTCAGCTTTGAGCGCACGCTGATCG
>JBAXGJ010000373.1:0-1686 GCA_037139475.1 Actinomycetes bacterium | reverse complement strand
CCGAGCACGATGTTTCGGCGCTGGATTGCCGCTTCAGGGTGCGCCACCGGGTCATACGCAGTCGGGTTAGCGATCACCGCCGTCAGCAATGCAGCCTCGGCCGCGCTCAACTCAGCAGCGCAGGGCTTCTCCTTCACGCCGCAGCCAACGTGATTGGCGTCGCGCCCGAAGTAGACGCGCGCCGCGGACTCGATCCCGTAGGCGCCATTTCCAAAGTAGATCGAGTTGAGGTATTCGCTGAGAATCTTCTCTTTCGACCACTTGCGCGTCAGGTGGTAGGCCAGCGCCGACTCGCGCAGCTTCTGCGTCACGGTTCGCTGATCCTGCGCTCCAAGCGCGTTCTTGACGAACTGCTGCGTTATCGTCGAGCCACCTTGGCGCGAGCCGCCAGTCAGCGTGTCCTGGACGAGTGCGCGCAGGATGCCGCGTGGGTCGACACCGTTGTTCTCGTAGAAGCGCTGATCCTCGATCGAAATCACGGCGTTGCGCATGAACGGCGAGATCTCGGAGTAGGGGATAAGGACGCGATTATGAGCGCTCTTTAGGATTCCGAGGGGTCTGCCGAGAGCATCGAGCAGAACTGAGTTCCGCGCGCTCTTGAAGCCGTTTTCGCTCTGCAGGTTCGGCAGCTCTGAAGCAACCGCCATCATCATCCCGAAAGCAGTCGAGATAACCGCCAGCGCGATCAAAGGAAGCGCAATGAAGATCAGCCGCCAACGCTTCAGACGTGGCTTGCGCACGCGCGGAACCGTCGGCTCGGCGGCGTCGTTGCTTTCGACTGTTGGAATGTCGTCTTCGTCTGTCATCGGTTGGTGCTGAGGCGACGGCAGGCTCTTCGTGCCGCCGGAACGCCATCAAGCTTCGAGGATCTCCGCCAATAGTCGTGGCGTCCTGCGCTGTACTCAGACTAGCATTGGACCTGATGGAATCCGCCGCTTCAACATCCGCGCAGCTGTCCCGTAACGCCGCCGAGAATCTCCCGGCCGGTGCGCTGCAGTCGAAGCTCGAATTAGCGGCGAAGGAAGCGAGGCCGCTGCGGATTAAGCTCGGGCTCGACCCGACGGCGCCTGATATTCACCTTGGCCACACCGTCGTACTGACGAAGCTTCGCGAGTTCCAAGACCAAGGCCACCGCGTTGTGCTGATAGTCGGCGACTACACGGCCCGCGTTGGCGATCCCAGCGGCCGCTCCGAGACGCGCCCTGTGCTCAGCACTGACGAGATCATCACTAACGCGAAGAGCTACGAGGCCCAGGCCGGGCGCATCCTCGACCAGGATCCGGACCGTTACGAGCTGCGCTTCAACAGCGAGTGGCTCGACATGTCAATGGCCGATCTGCTGGCGCTGGTGCGCACCACGACGATCGCCCAGCTTCTTGAGCGAGAGGACTTTTCGACCCGCTACAAGGCAGGTTCACCAATCTCGGTGCTAGAGCTTCTATACCCCCTGATGCAGGGCTATGACTCCGTCGCCGTTGAGGCCGACGTCGAGATTGGTGGAACCGACCAGACCTTCAACATCCTGCTCGGCCGCGACATTCAGCGCCACTACGCCGTGCCCGAGCAGGCTGTCATGACGATGCCAATTCTCCCCGGCATCGACGGCGTCGACAAGATGTCAAAGACCAAGGGCAACGAGATTGCGATTGAGGCGAGCCCAGATGAGATGTTCGGCCGCACGATGAG
>JBAXGJ010000372.1:0-1693 GCA_037139475.1 Actinomycetes bacterium | reverse complement strand
CGATCAGATCGATGTCCGACGTGCCTGACCGGTCGACGCCGGTGTTGTTGGTGATAAGGCCGACTCGTTTGCCGCGTAAGGCCGCCGGCACGGCATCGAGGAAGACCTCGATACCCGGACGCACGCCCGCCGCGGCCGGAGCCGCCGACACCGGCGTTGGCATGCCGCACAACAGCATGACGAACGTCAGGACAGCGCTCAGCGTCAGCCGATGGCCGGACCGTGCGACGGGCATCCGCGCACTATATCGGGGTGCTCGCCGTTCTCGTCGGTACTGCTTTGCGATAGTTCGGGTTTACTGTTCACAGCCAAATCTGCATCGGGGACCAACATGTCGGAACTGCTCGCACAGTCACTTTCCCTGCCCTGCGGTGCCCGCTTGCGTAACCGCCTCGCCAAAGCCGCCATGACCGAGGGCCTGGCTGACCCCGCCGGCATACCAACCGCGGAACTGGACAGGCTGTACGGGCTGTGGAGCGATGGCGGCGCGGGGCTGCTGTTATCCGGCAATATCCTTGTCGACGGCGATCACCTTGAGCGCCCGGGCAATGTGATTATTGATCGGGAGCCTGATGCCGCAACGCATGCGGCGCTGTCGCGCTGGGCTGCAGCCGCTACCCGCAACGGTAATCACTTCTGGGCGCAGATCAGCCATGCGGGTCGCCAGACCCAGAAAATTATCAATCCTCATCCGAAAGCGCCGTCCGCGGTAAAAGTCGGCTTGCCGGGTGGCCAGTTCGGTGAACCCGTTGCGCTCACAGTTTCCGAAATTGAAGAGATCTTTCAGCGCTTCGGGGTATGCGCCGCAGCCGTTAAAGCGGCCGGATTCACCGGCGTACAGATTCACGCCGCCCACGGTTACCTGTTGTCGCAGTTTTTGAGTCCGCGCAGCAATGTGCGCACTGATCAGTTCGGTGGTGCACTCGCCAATCGCGCCAGAGCGTTACTGGAGACCGTGAAGACGGTGCGGGCGGCGGTGGGGCCTGACTTTCCCGTGGCGGTCAAACTCAACAGTGCCGACTTCCAGAAAGGCGGATTCGCCTTCGAAGACAGCCTGCAGGTGGCGCAGTGGCTGCAAGACGCGGGCGTCGACCTACTGGAAATCTCCGGCGGCACCTACGAGCAACCGAAGTTATTGGGCGTTGAGGGTATCGAGGAGGAGGAGCCGCAACATGTCGCGCGCTCCACGTTGATGCGCGAGGCCTATTTTGTGGATTTCGCACTCGCCATGCGGGAGAAGGTTTCTATTCCGTTGATGGTGACCGGAGGCTTCCGGCGGCGCGACGTGATGGAACAGGCCATCCGTAGCGGCGGTGCCGACCTGATTGGCGTAGGTCGGCCGCTATGCGTGATGACCGATGCGCCCGCGCAAATCCTGCAGGGCCTAGCGGAGCTGCCGCGCTACGAGGCGCAACTGGCGCTGTTTCCAAGCTGGCTGGCGTTTCTCAACAGGATCAAGACCGTGCGCACTTTCGCCAGCTTTGGTGTGCAGTACTGGTACTACGCGCAGCTGGAGATGCTGGGGAAAAACGGCAGGGCGGCACCCGACATGTCAGTGTTTGCGGCAACTCGCACGGTCCTTGCGCAGCAACGGCGCTGGGTTGCAGCGCGTCGTCGCCTGTGACCGCCGACGACGCCACGTCCGTCCCGGGCGAGGACCGCTACCACGACTTCCCCGACGGCTTCTTCACCC
>JBAXGJ010000371.1:0-1695 GCA_037139475.1 Actinomycetes bacterium | reverse complement strand
TCGCCTTTACTTTCGGGCAAATCGCCTTCGCAGCAACGCTCGTTTGGGTTCTGCTGAGAGGCTAGATTAAGAGCCGCTCCAGTTTCGTTAGCCAGAAGTTAGCGAGCAACTGCAGGATTCTTAGTAACAACCCGGTAACCTCTGTTGAACAGTTGTTATCAGCGCAGGGTCCCCTGGCCCGCGTTCCACCCGACTCAGGAGATCCTCATGACCAGCATCCACACAACTCTCGCTTACCTCGACGCCGGCAGCGGCTCGATGATCGCTCAAATCCTCGTCGGTGGCTTCGCCGCCGCGGGTGTCGCAATGAAGATGTACTGGAAGCGGATCAAGGGCTTCTTCGGTCGCGGCGACGACGAAGAGAACTCAACCGTGACGACTGCTGCGGCCGACGCACCCGCCGGGCACGACAAGCCGTAGTCCTGAATTGAGCAGCGAACCCGAAGCTACGCCAGTTTCGACTGAGGTAGCGGCGGATCAGGCCAAGTGGCCGGCCTGGTGGATACTTGGCCTTCAGCTGGGCGCGCTCTGGTGCCTCGGCCTTGTCAGGCCGCTCTTTGACGTCCTCGACGGCGATGTTTCGTTCTTCGTCGCGCGCGGCAATACTTCGGGCGACATCCTGATTTTTGCGATCGGCGTCACCTTCGCCGTGCCGCTGGCACTGACGCTAATTGAGCTTCTGGCCCGCGTCGCGTCGGCCCAAGCGGCGCGCCTCGTACACCTGCTGTTCGTAGCGCTGCTCTCCGCGCTCGTCGCGCTGCAGTTCGTCAAAGGGGCCTTTTCGACCACCTTGCTCGCGTTCGCGATCTCGCTGGCTGTCGGCGCCTTGGTCGCGTGGGCGTTCTGGAAGGCTGCCGGGATGCGCACCTTTCTCTCTGTCATCACGCCAGCGCCGTTCATCTTTCTTGCGCTATTCCTCTTCGCCTCGCCGATCTCTGATCTCGTAACGCCGAGCGCCCAGGGCACGACGGTCGGCGGCCTTGGCGGCAGCCAGACCCCAGTCGTGATCGTGATCTACGACGAGATGCCGGCCGCCGCGCTGATGAACGCCGACACATCGATTGACGCTGAGCGATTCCCCAATTTCGCCAAGCTCGCGAAGACTTCAACTTGGTACAAGAACAACATGACCGTCAGCGATGGAACTTGGTCTGCCGTACCGGCAGTCCTGACTGGAATCCGCCCAACTCCTGTCAGCCAGCAGCTCACCTCTTACAAGCAGAGCGTCTACACGATGCTCGCCGCTAGCCACCGAGTTGAGTCGATCGAGGCGCTCACGCCGGTCTGCCCTCCCTCAATCTGCCGCGCAAAGGCACGTGATGCAACAGGTAAGCGCCTGAGCTCGCTGCTGAACGACCTCACAGTCGTCACCGGGCGAGTCGTGCTGCCCCAGCAGCTCGCCGACAAACTGCCAGCGATCGGGTCGACCGATGGCGATTTCACCGACGGCGCAGCATCTGGGCCGAAGGTCTCAACGCTCCACAAGGAAGACCCGAAGGCGCGCTTCGTCGCCAGCCCGCCGATCCGTGAGCTAGCAGGCTCTGCATTCGTCAATGACAATCTCCGCCAGGTCGCGAGGCTGCAAAACGGGATCAGCGGCAAAGGCAAGCCGCCGCTGTATGTGATGCATGTCCTAATCCCCCACGTTCCTTGGCGCTTTGGGCCGAAGGGCGATCAGTACCTGACCGATGGTGG
>JBAXGJ010000370.1:0-1696 GCA_037139475.1 Actinomycetes bacterium | reverse complement strand
AGCGGCCGACGACGTCGCCGAAGAAGTCCATCACGGCGTCGTTGCGACGCTGCGGGTTCATCGGCTCGCAGTGGTACTGCGCACCGTCCGCTTTCATGAATTTGACGAGCTTCTTACCGCGACTGTTGCGCAGCAGGTCAAATAGCATCTTCGGCTGGCCTGGGAAGAACTGCTCAATCTCATTGTCTATAACCAGCGCGGGGCATTTGATCTTCGGGAGTACCGCGCGGTTGTCGTACTTGATCACCGCCGTGTACTTCTCAAAAAACGTTGAGCCGGGGAAGATCTCATGTTGCTTCGCAAAGGCGAAAACATCGACCCCGGGAGATTTGATGATGGATTCCCAATCGTTGTTGAATGTCTCCTTGTCGCCTTTGCTAAAAGCTTCGAGCATGCCTGGGAAAGTACTGAGGCCGTCGGTGAGGCCGCTGGAGGCGTAGACCACGCCGGGGTCCATGCTGACCGCCGCCAGGCGCGGCTCGAAGGCAGCGGCCCGCGGCACCAGCATCCCGCCGAAGCTTGAGCCGGTGAGAACGATGCGGTCTCGGTCCACGTCAGAGCGACGCCGCAGCCAGTCAACGATTGGCGTGATCACCTTCTCCCACTCGGGGATGAAGGTTTGGTTCTTCTCAAACAGCATTCCGCCTTGACCTGGGCCGCTAAACATCAGCACGTTCCAGCCGCGCTCAAGCGCCGCGTAGCCGCCGGCTCCCCAGAGCTCGATCGCCTGCGCGTCGGAGCCGTTATTCATGATTACCGTTGGGCGACGCTTACGATCGCCGGAAGGGCGCAGGAACCAGCCTGGCATTGGACTTTGCGGGCCTTTGTATGGAAGTTGCACAACTTCCATCTGTGGCCGCATCTGCTTGCCGGCCTTCTCCCAAACGGCGGTCATTGCGCGGTAGACGGCGCGCTCACGGCTGCGACCAGTGGCAGTAACTAGGCCGATAGCCATTTGTTGCAGCTCGGCCGCGCTGGAGCGGGCGAGTACGAAGAAGAGCGACTGTGAGTAGTAAGCGGCGGCGCGCAGATAGGCGTTGCGGGCTGTGATGCGGCGGCCACGCTGCGCCGCGTAGTCGCCGTACTTGGCAACTTTCTGCGCTTCGGCGACGAACTCCTCGTAGAAGGCGCGATAGCTCGCACCGCGGTCGTTAATTCGTTTGATTACGGTCGTGATCTCGCCGTAGTCCCCGGACATGGCTGAGATGTTGCCAAGCGCAAAGAGCGCTTGGAAGGTCATATATTCTCCGACTTCGCTGTCAGAGAAGATTGCCACCGGCGGTTTCACTCGATCCTTAAGCCCGGGTCGGTAGTGCGGGGGCGTTGTGGCGGCGGCGTTGGGAGCGAACTGCAGCGCTCCTAATCCGGTGGCAGTGGCACCGGCTGCGGCCCCGGCAGCCATCAGCTGGCGGCGCGTGAGGATCAGCGCTTCGCTTTCAGCCTCCGACATGTCAGACCGTTGATCATCTTGAGGGTTCGGAAGATTTACCATTACTCAAGTAAATCAGGCTCCGAGCGCCAATGCGCCATCAGGACGCAGGCGCCCCCGATAACCTCAGCCGATGGGCAACTTCAAACTGATTCAGGCGAGCGGCGTGCTGCCTTCACCGGCCCGCGTCAATGAGCCGACGCGTGAGCCGCTTCGCGTAGGCGCCGTCCAAACCCGCTTCCACGAAGATCCCGATGAGCACAAGGC
>JBAXGJ010000369.1:0-1700 GCA_037139475.1 Actinomycetes bacterium | reverse complement strand
CAGCCGCAACAGCGCTCAGCGCGAGCGCCGCGAGCGAACCAATCACTACAGAACGGACTTTCAACATCGACTCCTCCAAGAATCAAGCGGTGGGTTAGCAGCGTAGCGCGGCGGCTAACACTTACGCGCCACCAAGCCCACCCAAGGACGCTGCGGTTAGGCTGCTCAGCGTGAACAACGTGAGTCAAGCTTTGGTGCTGGCGCTCGGCGCAGCGGTCAGCCCAATTCCGTTGACCGTTTCGATCCTGCTGCTCAGCCAGCCCGATCGTGGCCGGGCGAAGGCATTGGCGTTCGCGGCAGGCCAGGTGCTGGCGCTGGCGATCCTCTCCGTGATCTTTGCCGTCGTGCTGCGCAAGACGCTCGGCAGCTCACACCCGCACGCCAAACACTCATCGACGCTCGACATCGTGCTCGGTGCACTGCTACTGCTGCTAGCCGCACGCAAGGCGCTGACTAAGCCTAAACCGAAGAAGCCAAAGAAGGAGAAGAATCGATCGCTCTTCGCTGAGTTCGCCTTCGGCGCCGGGCTGATGGCCGTAAACGTCGAAACGCTGGTGCTCGTGGTGGCGTCGGTGAGGGCGCTCGTCAGCAGCAAGATTGGTGTCGGCGAGGAAGCGATAGTGCTGCTCGCAATCGTTCTAATCGTGACCGTCTCGGCGACGCTTCCACCGCTGATCACGTTCGTGATTCCAAAGAAGTCGGACGAAGCGCTGAAGTGGCTCAACGAGCAGACAACCAAGCACCAGCGCGGGATTGCAGTCGGCTTCCTGATTTTCTTCGGCGTCTACTTGCTCTACAAGGGCATCAGCGGCTAGAAGCGGCGCCCAATTACTTCCCTAGCCGCACAAACCGTGCGACAATCGCGTTGATGATTGATTCTTTTTCAGAGGCAGAGGTAGAAGCATTTAACGGCGATGGATTCCTGATCATCGAGCAGGACTTCATCTCGGAAGAGACCGTAATGCTGCTGCGAGAGCGCTTCGACAAGCTTTTTTCGGGCGAGTACTCGACAGGGATCGCTCCAGATGAAGTGAACTGGGTCCGCGGCCGTGATCCCGAGACGAAGACACGCCAGATCTGCAACGGCTGGAAGGCCGATGAGCTGATCGCCGCACAGGTCTTAAGCGAGCAGAGCGGCCGCCTCGCCGCGCAGCTGGCCGGATGGGACGGCGTTCGCATCGTCCACGACAACTGCCTTTGGAAACCCCCGGGTGCGCGCACGCTCGGCATGCACCAGGACGGCTCCTACGCTGGCTACGTTGACCCGGCGGAGATGATCACTGTCTGGGTCGCGCTCGACCAGACCTTCGCCCAGAGCGGCACGGTCGAATATGTCGGCGGATCACACAAGTGGCCGAAGATGCCGCCCTCACGTGGCGACTTCCATGACCCAGACGACTGGCTCGCACCGGTCGCAGCGGCGGCTCCAGAAGGCGCTTCGCAAGAGCGCACTCCTGTTGTCGTCAAGCCTGGTGGCGCTTCGATCCACCACTCGCGCGTCTTCCACGGCTCGGGCATCAACGAAGCTGAAATCGACCGCCGCGCGCTAGTCACTCACATGGTCCCTTCAACCGCACAGTTCGACCCGGTAGGGGCCGACCCGATCTACAGCCGCTACCGTCGCCGCGACGACATGACAATGGACGAAAGCTACTTCCCGATTCTGTGGGACAAGGCGGGCAACCGAAGCGCTTGGCTCG
>JBAXGJ010000368.1:0-1709 GCA_037139475.1 Actinomycetes bacterium | reverse complement strand
GTTCAGCGCGGCGGCTCCTACCTCTGCCACGCCTCGTACTGCAAGCGCTACCGGACAGACGCACGCAGCCACAACACTCCCGAAAGCTGCGCCGGCAACCTTGGCTTTCGTGTTGTAAGAAACGACTAGCGCGCGTTACGCTGCTCCAATGTCAGAGCAGCCCGCTGGACGGATCGAAGCGATCTACATCACCGCCGTCTCAGAGGAGCCAATGCTCTCGCTGGAGAGCGTGAACGCGATCACAGGCTGCGGCCTAGAGGGCGACCGCTACTGCATCGACGAACCCGGCGAGAAGAGCTTCGAGAACCTGACGCTGATCGAGCAGGAGGCCTACGACCACCTAGCGACGATCGACCTTGAGCTTCCAACCAACGCACTGCGCCGCAACCTGCTGACGAGCGGCATCGAACTCAACCCGCTGGTCGGCAAAGAGTTCATGGTCGGCGAGGTGCGCTGCCTTGGGACTGAGCTTGCCGATCCGTGCAACTACATCCAAGGCCGCACAATGCCGGGCGTCTTGAAGGCAATGGTCGGCCGCGGCGGCCTGCGCTGCCAAATTCTGGATGGCGGCACGATCTCGGTCGGCGACCGCATCCAATAACCACGTAAGATCCGCTCCATGTCAAACAACACGCCAATCGCCGCCAGCCCCGATTTCCCATGGACCGAAGGCCTGAGCTACAACCAAGCAGTCAAGGCAGGCGATCTCGTCTTCACGGCCGGCCAAGGCGGCTTCAAGGCCGACGGTTCGCTCGACGCCGACTTCGAAGCGCAGGCCCGCCAAGCGCTAGCCAATGTTGAGGCAGCGCTACAAGTTTTCGGCGCCGACCTCCAAAGCGCCGTCAAACTGACCGTCTTCCTAGTCGACGCCGACGACTACGGCAAGTTCAAAGAGCTTCGCGAGGAGCTCTTCGACGAGCCCTACCCAGCCTCAACACTGCTGCTGGGTACGCCCGTCTTCCCCGAGATGCTGATCGAAGTCGAGGCCGTCGCCTCACTCGCCGGGCCGCGCCAACGGCTGAGCTAGCCACCGCCCGCAGTTACGGCCTCCGCCGCTCAGGCGATTCAGCCCTCTTCGGGCGCCTCGCCGTTGCGCCAGTAGTGACTCACAGCGATCGCGGTAGTACAGGCGATCACGCCAACTGTGTTGGCGATCATCATCGCGATGTTACCGAGCGCGATTCCGTAGGCCAGCCAAGCTGCGCCGCCAATCCAGAGCAGCGCTAGAAAAGGCATGCTGATGTCGGCCGAGCTGCGCCGCTGGTGCGCGCGGAAGGCCTGCAGTAGCGGGCTGGCTCCCATCAAGATGCCGAGCGTTCCAGCGAGTACCGAGAGCGAAGCTGTGATGTCCATACGGCGGAGGCTACTGGCCGCTGCGAGCTTCGATCAGATCGAGCCAAGAGCCGATCAATCGGTGCGCCTGGCCGCCCAGCTCTTCGTGCCGGGCGACTGCGTCGACAAGGAACGCCTTGCCACCCTCTTCACCCAGCGTCGCAGTTAGCGCCGCGCTGTACTCCGGCACTCCCGCCCACTGCTCCGCCATCTCCGGCGTGACTTCAAGATGGAACTGGATTCCATAGGCAGCGTCGCCGAAGCGGAAGGCCTGGTTCGGCGCCGCCGGCGAGCTCGCGAGCAGCACGCCACCGTCTGGAATGTCGAAGGTGTCGCCGTGCCACTGCAGCGTCACGAGCGGATCGGCGAGCGCGCCG
>JBAXGJ010000367.1:0-1714 GCA_037139475.1 Actinomycetes bacterium | reverse complement strand
GCCCAGCCGTTCACGAATCCGATGCGCGGCCCTGACGCGCCCGGAATGGTTGGCACGATCACGGCAGCCAAGGCGGGCCTAACAAGTGGCTACGCCAGCTACCGCCACAGTGAAGGCGTCGGCAAGGTGACCTGGACGAAGAATTCGACCGGCTGCTGGACGTTCAACTACATCAACTCGCCTTCGGCCTACAAGGGCGTCTCACGCGAGAGCGTCTGCGCGAAGGCGCCGCCGGCCAAAGCTTCCGCATCAGTGGCCTCCTCGAGCGCCGTGCTGAAAGTTGTCGGCACGAAAGTCGCTTCGATTACCAGCAGCATCAAGACACTCGCCTCAGCGCCAGCGTGGCTCTGCGCGCTCGGCGCCAAAGCAGAGATTGGATGAAGATGATGATGCTCCGAAAGATCACAACACTGCGCAGCGGCCTAGCACTGGCCTGTGTGGCGCTAGCGACGGCGGCTGCCGGGCTTGGCGGCCAGCCAGCCGCAGCTTCGGCAATGACGATCTCGAGCCCGGCGATGACCGCCGGCGGGACGCTGCCAACGCGCTTCACCTGCGACGGCAGCCGGATTTCGCCATCGGTCAAGTGGGCAAATCCGCCAGCCGGCACGAAGAGCTTCGCCGTGATCATGCACACCGTTGCCGGGCCGCCGCGCCCGGGCGACAAGCCTGGCGAATCAATCCACGCTTACCTAATTCGCTACCAGCTACCGAGTACTCTGCGCGCGCTGGGCGAAGGGCAGACGACGGTCGGCATGTTCGGCGCCAACACCGTTGACGGCGAGAACACTTATACGCCGCCATGCTCGCAAGGCCCGGGCCTCAAGTACTACACGCTGACCGTCTACGCACTGAGCGCGGTGCTGAAGTTCTCGACCGGCACGACGGTCACGCGCCCAGTGATGCTGGCGAAGATCAAGAAGACAACGCTCGCCTCGGCAAAGATGACCGTCGGTTACAGCCGCTCGGGCTAGTCGCGCGGCGAGCCTCGCCTCTAGCCTCGCGGCTGCGCCATCCGGTTTGGGCGCGAAACTGACGGCGTGACTCTTCTGATCATCTGCGCCGCAGCGACCTGGTTCATGGCCGGGCTCGGCTGGATCGTGCAGCTGGTTCACTACCCGCTCTTTGAGTCGGTTGGCTCGGAGCGGTTTGTCGAGTACCACCGGCGCCACTCGGAGCGGATCACGCCGATCGTGTTGCCGGCAATGTCGATCGAGCTAATTACGGCTGGCTTGCTGCTGTTCAGCCGCCCATCGGGGACGGCAATGGCGCTGGTTGTCGCCGGCTTCCTACTGGCGGCCTCAACTTGGCTGGCTACAGCCCTGCTTGCGGTGCCGCGCCACGCCGAGCTGGGCTCAGGCTTTGACGCGCCTGCCCACCGCCGCCTAGTTCGCTCGTCGTGGGTCCGCACGATCGCCTGGAGCGCCCACGGGGTGGTCGTCGCGCTGCTGCTGGCTCAGGCTGCGTGAAGCGCCGAGCCTAGGGCGATATTTCGACCGGCGTTGAACTTGCCCTGAGGAGGCTCTCAGCCGCACTCCATCCAGCCGCGTGCGCGGCCGGATGAAGTGGAGGTTGCTTGAGAGCCGAGCTACTTAACGACCTTGATCTTGATTGTGGTCGTTCCCATCGAATTCGTCAGTGATGTCTGCGTAGTCCCCTTGTGGACGCCGGTGACCTTGACGTAGAACGTTGTCTTGCTGCCGACGGCTGCACCGCT
>JBAXGJ010000366.1:0-1718 GCA_037139475.1 Actinomycetes bacterium | reverse complement strand
CGAGCCAAGCGCTTCGGTTGCCCGCCTTGTCCCACAGAATCGGGAAGTAGCTTTCATCCATCGTCATCTCTCCGCGGCGACGGTAGCGGGTGTAGATCGGGTCGGCCCCTACCGGGTCGAACTGTGCGGTCGAAGGGACCATGTGAGTCACGAGCGCGCGGCGGTCGATTTCAGCTTCGTTGATCCCCGAGCCATGGAATACGCGGGAGTGGTGGATCGAAGCGCCGCCAGGCTTGACGACAACTGGAGTGCGCTCTTGCGAAGCGCCTTCCGGAGCCGCCTCTGCGACCGGTGCCAGCCAATCGTCGGGGTCGTGGAAGTCGCCGCGTGAGGGCGGCATCTTCGGCCACTTGTGTGATCCGCCGACATATTCGACCGTGCCGCTCTGGGCGAAGGTCTGGTCGAGCGCGACCCAGACAGTGATCATCTCCGCCGGGTCAACGTAGCCAGCGTAGGAGCCGTCCTGGTGCATGCCGAGCGTGCGCGCACCCGGGGGTTTCCAAAGGCAGTTGTCGTGGACGATGCGAACGCCGTCCCATCCGGCCAGCTGCGCGGCGAGGCGGCCGCTCTGCTCGCTTAAGACCTGTGCGGCGATCAGCTCATCTGCTTTCCAGCCGTTGCAGATTTGCCGAGTCTTAGTTTCTGGGTCACGGCCGCGAACCCAGTTCACTTCGTCAGGGGCGATCCCGGTCGCGTATTTCCCCGCAAAGAGCTCGTCGAAGCGCTCGCGCAAGAGCATCACGGTCTCTTCGGAGATGAAGTCCTGCTCGATGATCAGGAATCCGTCGTGGTTGAACGCTTCTATCTCGACGTCTGAAAAAGAATCGATCATCAGCTCGATTGTCGCACGGTTTGTGCGGCTAGGGAAGTAACTGGGACCCGGTTCTAGCCGCTGATGCCCTTGTAAAGCAAGTAGACGCCGAAGAAAATCAGGAAGCCGACGGCAATCCCTCGCTGGTGCTTGGTTGTCTGCTCGTTGAGCCACTTCAACGCCTTCTCTGATTGCTTAGGAATCACGAACGTGATCAGCGGTGGAAGCGTCGCCGAGACGGTCACGATCAGAACGATTGCCAGTAGCCCGAGTGCCTCTCCCCCAACGCTGATCTTGCTGCCGACAAGCGCCTTTACCGACGCCACCACGAGCACCAGTGTTTCGACGTTTACGGCCATCAGCCCAGCGCCGAAGGCAAACTCGGCGAAGAGTGATCGTTGCTTCTCCTTCTTTTCTTTCTTGGGCTTCGGCTTAGCCAGCAGCTTGCGCGCCGCGAGCAGCAGCAGCAGCGCGCCGAGCACGATGTCGAGTGTCGCTGAGTGTTTGGCGTGCGGGTGTGAGGTACCGAGCGTTTTACGCAGCACGACGGCGAAGATCACGGAGAGGATCGAGAGTGCAAGTACCTGACCGGCGGCAAAGGCCAGCGCCTTCGGGCGACCACGATCGGGCTGGCTCAGCAGCAGAATTGAAACCGTGAGAGGAATTGGGCTGACCGCTGCACCGAGCGCCAACGCCATCGCTTCACTCACGTGGTTCACGTTGGCAGACTAGCCGCGGCACGGGCGGCACGGGCGGCATGGGCGGCATGGCCTTGCTGGCGCATTGGCGGCCTCAACCACGCTACGCTGCTAGCTCGCCGTTTGATTCTTGGAGGAGTCGATGTTGAAAGTTCGTTCTGTAGTGATTGGTTCGCTCGCGGCGCTCGCGCTGAGCGCTGTTGCGGCTG
>JBAXGJ010000365.1:0-1722 GCA_037139475.1 Actinomycetes bacterium | reverse complement strand
AATCGAGCGTGAGTGCTAGCCCTTCCTCGAGGCCTACCTTTGGCTCCCAGCCACTTGCCCCACGGAGCTTTGCCGAGTCAATGAACTGCCGATCGATCTCCCCGTCGGGAACACCCGCGCCACGAATATCTGGCGGCTGATTGAAGTCGGCGATCTGGCAGAGCGTGGCGACGACATCGAGCGCTCGCCGCGGCACGCCGCTGCCGGCATTGAAGGCCTCGCCGCCTGCCGCCTCAGCGTCGAGCAGGTCGAGGATTGCGAGGTATGCATCGACGGCGTCCTCGACGTAGAGAAAGTCGCGTTCAGGTGAACCGTCGGAACGGATTACCGGGGCGCGCCCGTCGATGATCGCGGCGACCGTCTCGGGAATCAGACGCGAGCGATTTTGATCGCCGCCGCCATAAAGGTTCGCGAGCCGCGTAACGGCTACCGGGAGCCCAAAGGTCGCCCAATACGAGCGGGAGATGATGTCGGCGGCGGCCTTCGACGCGTCATATGGGTGAGAGGCCTCTAGCGGCAATGTTTCGACGTATGGCAGGACCGGACTGGCACCGTAGGCCTTATCGGACGAGGCGACTACGACTCGTGCGACGTCGCTCAGCCTGGCAGCCTCGAGGACATTCCAGGTTCCGAGCACGTTCGCTTCGAAGGTTGGTCGCGGCGAAAGGTTCGCCGTTCCCACAATCGCCTGCGCAGCGAGGTGAATAATCGTGTCGATTGAGCGGCCAGCAACCGTGCGTTCGAGTAGCCCTCCGTCGATTAGGTCGCCGTCAACTACGTCACATTGCGCTTCGACCGACTCTAAGGCCAGCGGGCTGAGCGGCTGCGGATCGAGGCGCAGCACCGTCACGTCGGCGCCAAGCTCGACCAACCTGCGCGTCAGCCACGAACCGAGCAAGCCGTGCGCGCCGGTGACGAGCACCTTGCGCCCCGCCATCGCCGAGCCATATGGAGCTTCTACCAGCGGCGCCATGGTGCCTCGTCGCGGTCGTATAGATCGTTCAGCATCAAGGTGTCTTTGTAGGTGTCCATGCAAGCCCAAAAGCCGTTGTGGCGATGAGCTCTAAGCTGCCCACTGGCCGCCAGCGCTTCCAGTGGTTCGCGCTCCAGCACGCTAGCGCTATCAAGCTCACCCAACAGCTCAGGGCCGGCGCATAGGAATCCTCCATTGATCCACTGCTCGGCGCGAGGCTTCTCATGGAAGCCGGTAATCAGATCGGCGTCGAGATCGAGGACGCCGAATGGCAGCTCGGGCTGTACCGCCGTCACCGTCACCGGCAGACCACCCTGCTGGTGTTCGAGGAGTAACGCGGCAAGGTCTATGTCGCTAACGCCGTCGCCGTAAGTGAGGCAGAACTGGCGGCCTGCGAGCCGCTCAGCCACAGCCGCAACGCGGCCGCCGGTCGGCGTGTCAACGCCGGTCTCGATGCATTCAACCTGAGCGCCCTCCAACCACTGCGCCTCAGCGACGAACTTCTCAATCTGATCGCCGAGGTAGCCGGTCAGCAGCCAGATCTCACGAAAGCCGGCAGCCAGATAGCACTGGACGACGTGCCAGACAATCGGCATCCCGCCGATCTCGACCAGCGCCTTCGGAATGCTCTCGCCCTGGTGCTGAAGCCGCGTGCCGCGGCCGCCGCACAGAATCAATACCGGTGTCTCTTCTGGTCCCATTGCCGCGTGATGCTCGCAGGAGTCGCTGCTCAATGTCGGCACAGCACG
>JBAXGJ010000364.1:0-1723 GCA_037139475.1 Actinomycetes bacterium | reverse complement strand
AACCCGGGGGGTTGATCGAGACGGCCAGGCCGTCGTCGAGGGCTCGCATCTCACGTCGGTAGGCCCTGTATTCGCTTACTGCGCTCTGGATAGAGGCTGCGATCGGAATAGCCAAGAGCGCACCGATAATGCCAAAAAGAGTCGCTCCAAAGAGGACCGAAACCAGCACGATGAACGGTTGTACGTCGACGGCTCGCTTATGTATCTGGGGTTGAATCACACTGTTTTCAATCTGCTGGTAGGCCACCGCCCAGACGATCCAGATAATCGTGTCGATGGGGAAATCGTTAAACAGGGTCACGATTGCGACTAGGATCGCCGCGATCGTCGCGCCGATCAACGGCAGGAGGTCAAAGAAGGCCACTAGGACTGCCAGGGGGCCCGCGAACGGTACGCCGAGGATGCTCAAAACAATGAAGGTCGTCACTCCGGCGATGATCGCCTGTACCAGAGCTCCAGCAACAAAGTTGCCGACCGCGTTACCTATTCGATTGATCGTGCGCTCAAGGCGGTCTGCGTGATCGGGGGGTCGCGTGCGTAGGAAAGCTGTCACCCAACCCCGCCCACTGGCAACCATGAAGATGCTCAGCAAAAGGATCGTCACCGCTGCGAAGATCGAGCTGACAACCCCAAGCCCAAGATCGCGGAGGGTCGCGGCCGCGTTGGGTAGCTGATCGGGCAGCTTGGCCGCCTCATCTTCGAGCTTCTTGGTGATGTTGTACTTCTCTTCGAGCTTACGTAGCTCTGCGTTTGTGTTGACGAAGTTTTGGATGTCGCGGGCATATTTAGGAGCGTTGTTGGCGAGTTCAGTCGCTTGGCTGACAATCGGCGGGACCAGCACGGCCGCTAGCCCAAACGGCGTCAGAACTAGAGCTAGATAGACGATCGTGATCGCGATCGGGCGTGGCATCCGCCGCTCAAGCAGGTTTATCGGGCCCGATACCGCCACGGCAATGAAGCCAGCGATAAAGATCCACTCCAACGGCTGGCGCAGCAGGTAGAGGACCACGATCGTGGCGATGATCGTAAATACGATCAGGACAGTCCTTACGACCGTCCGCGCGGGGAGTAGATCGCCGCCGCTCACTTCGCTGCTGGGGGATTTCAGCGGCGAGATATCAACCGCGGGATCCGGCTCTGAAGGCGGCATACGGAGTTGATTCTGGCCGTGGGGGCGGATGGATCAGAGGGCTGAGTTGTGGCTGATCGGATGCGCGCCTTGTAGTGGGCGCCACGCCAGTGTCTACGCTCGGTGAGATCATCCAGAGCGTGCGGCCTCCAAGCGACTCACTATGACCCCTCCTCGTATCGCTTCTGCGACCGCTCCAGGGGGCCCGTCGCCAGAGATCGACATCGTCACTCAGGACCTTGCGCGCCCCGCTGTTGTGATGGCGGTCGGGACGACTCTCTCGCGGATTACTGGCCTAGGGCGCACTATCGCGCTGGTCTTCGCGCTCGGAGTTGCCGAATCCCGCCTCGCCGACTCCTACAACATCGCCAACACCCTTCCCAATGTTCTCTACGAACTGATCCTTGGTGGCGTTCTGACTTCGGTGTTGATACCTCTGATCGTTGCTCAGCTTCGCACCAAGGATCGCACCGAGGCGTGGCGTGGGATTTCGGCGTTGGTCTCCTGCGCAATGGTAGTTCTGCTCGTCTGTACGTTGATTGTCGTCGCTGTGGCGCCATGGATCATCGACCTCTTTACGGCCAATGGAACCGG
>JBAXGJ010000363.1:0-1730 GCA_037139475.1 Actinomycetes bacterium | reverse complement strand
ATCACGCTCGGCGCGATGGTGATCGTCTACGCAGGTGTCGTGCCCAGACTTCAATCAAGCCTGACCGATCAGCGCACGGCGCAGTTGACAGCCGACGCGCAGCGACTGAAGAGTGACATTGAGAAGAGGTTGATCAACGCCTCGCCGGTCGGTCAGATTGACCTAGCCGTCCGCGCTGCCGCCGACCAAGCTAACGCCCGCGTAACGCTGATCGGCGTGGGCAACAGCGGCAGAGGAACAGCTCCTTTCATCAAGTCGGACTCCGATCTAAAAACCTCAATCGGCAACCTCGCGTTTCCCGCAGGGCTGCAGGCGATTGGCTCCGGCAAGATCGCAACCGCAGTCGAATCGGTATCCAACGGCCGCGTAGCTGAAGCGGCGCTGCCGTTGTTTTCAAAGAACCCTGAAACCGGCCGCCGCGTGCTCGGCGATGTGCTCGTCTTTTCGGCGCCGCTGGGCGACGTCGAAAGGAACGTGACGCTGGTGCGCAACCGAATTCTGCTGGCCGCCGTAATCGCGCTGGTGCTCGCGCTCGTCGGTGGCTACCTCGTAGCGCTCTCATTCGGCCGCCGCGTCTCGCGGCTTGAAACGACGGCACGCCAGGTCGCTGATGGCGACCGCGAAGCCCACTTCACGGTCGATAACGACGACGAGCTCGGCCGCCTCGCCGGTGCGCTCGAGGCGATGCAGACCCAGCTCTCGGAGCTAGACAGTGCGCGGCGGCGCTTCATCGCGACAGCCTCGCACGAGCTGCGTACGCCGATCTTCTCACTCAGTGGCTTCGTCGAACTGCTCGAAGATGAGCAGCTGGACGAAGCAACGCGGCTGCGATTCCTCGGCCAACTCCGTGACGGCGTAGCGCGGCTCGAAAAGCTGACGACCGACCTGCTTGACCTATCGCGGATCGACGCCGGAGCGGTCGAACTGAAGCGTCAACGGACCGACATCGGCGAGCTCGCAACGGCGGTTGCCAACGAGTTTGTGCCAGCTCTGACGGAACACGAGTCGAGCCTTGAAGTGAGAATTTCGGAGCAGCCTCTGCACGTTAACTGCGACCGAGAGCGGCTCTCTCAGGTCGTGCGCATCCTTGTTGACAATGCTGTTGCCCACACGCCAAAGGGAACCGACGTGATCGTCGCTACGAGCCAGCCGGAGCAGCAGGCCCGGATCGCCGTCACCGACTTTGGCGAGGGAATCCCCCGGGCCGACATCGAGCGGGCCTTCGAACCGTTCTACACCTCGGATGGAACGCGCGGCGCAGGGCTTGGCCTGGCAATAGCGCATGAGCTGGTCGAACGGATGGGAGGAACGCTGACCGTTGAGAGCGCTCCCGGCCGCACGACTTTCGCGCTCGAGCTTCCTGCCTAAAAGCAGCGCGATCTTGTAACGGCAGCTGCGGCGAGCCGGTAGGCTGCTCTGCGTGACCCAGGCTCCATTTGTACTTGTCTCCAACCGCGGCCCGGTGACCTTCGATGACGACGGTGAAATCACCCGCGGCGGTGGTGGCCTTGTAACCGCGCTGACCGGTCTTGCCTCGCACCGGGACGCCGTCTGGATCGCCAGTGCAATGTCCGACGGGGACAGCAATCGCTCACGCCAAGCCGGCGGAAAGCCGTTCAGCGTCAAGTTGCCGCTCGGCGGCGAATACGAGGTCCGCCTCGTCGACAGCGAGGCCGCTGCCTTTGATCGTTTCTACAACATCTTCGCCAACCCAATGTTGTGGTTTATCC
>JBAXGJ010000362.1:0-1746 GCA_037139475.1 Actinomycetes bacterium | reverse complement strand
GCTACGTCGAGTCGGTCTGGTGGGCGCTGAAGCAGATCTGGGACAAGGAGATGCTTTACGAGGGCCACAAGGTCGTCCCTTACTGCCCGCGCTGCGGCACCTCGCTCTCCTCGCATGAGGTTGCGCAGGGCTACGAGGATGTGATCGACGCCAGCGTCTTTGTCCGCTTCCCACTGATCGAAGCGGAAGCTCCGCTGGAGGCTGGCGACGAGCTGATCGTCTGGACAACGACGCCATGGACTCTGGTCTCCAACGCTGCCGTCGCAGTTGATCCAAAGCTCACCTACGTGCGCGCCAAGCTTCCCGGCGACGACGCGGTGATGGTCGTTGCCGAGGCGCTCGTCGGCCGCGTGCTCGGCGAAGAGGCAGAGGTTTTGGACAGCTTCCCAGGCGCCGATCTGGAGGGCGCCAGCTACGAGCCCCCGTTCGATTTCATCACCGCCGCCGACTGGGGCGAGCGCGGCCACACCGTGCTGGCCGCTGATTTCGTAACCGATCAAGACGGTTCAGGCCTAGTTCACACCGCTGTCGCTTTCGGCGAGGACGACTACCGCCTCGGCCAGCAGGCGGGCCTCAACGTCGTTAACCCGGTCCGCCTCGACGGCACCTACGACGAGCGGATTGGTCCTTACGAAGGGCGCTTCGTCAAGGACTGCGACGCCGACCTCGTCGACGACCTCAAAGCCCGCGGCAAGCTGCTGCGCAGCGAGAGGTACGAACACTCTTACCCGCACTGCTGGCGCTGCTCGACGCCGCTGCTCTACTACGCCAAGCCTTCCTGGTACATCGCCACCTCGCAGATCCGCGAACAGATGCTGGCCGCCAACGAGACGATCGACTGGCACCCGCCGCACATCAAGGAGGGTCGCTTTGGCGACTGGCTGCGCGGCAACGTTGACTGGGCGATCTCACGCGAGCGCTACTGGGGCACGCCGCTGCCGATCTGGCGCTGCGCCAACGGCCACGCCGAGTGCGTCGGCTCGTTCGAGCAGCTCGAAGAGCTCTCGGGCGTCTTGATCGACGACCCGCACCGCCCTTACGTCGACGACGTCGGCTTCCCTTGCCCGCAGTGCAGCGAGCCGATGGAGCGCGTCCCCGAGGTAGTTGACGTGTGGTTCGACTCCGGCGCGATGCCGTTCGCTCAGTACCACGCGCCGTTTGAGAACGAAGCGAAGTTCGAGCAGCGCTTCCCAGCCGACTTCATCTGTGAGGCGATCGATCAGACGCGAGGCTGGTTCTATTCGCTGCTCGCGGTCTCAACGCTGCTCTTTGGCAAGTCGTCCTATGAGGCGGTCGTCTGCCTCGGCCACATCCGTGATGAAGACGACCGCAAGATGAGTAAGTCGGTCGGCAACGTCGTCGAGCCGTGGGAGATACTCGACCGCTTTGGCGCCGACGCGATGCGCTGGTATTTCTTCACCGCCAAGCAGCCGTGGGACGGCTACCGCTTCTCGATCGATGCCGTCGGCGATGGCGTTCGGCTATTCCTCAAGCAGCTTTGGAACAGCTACTCGTTCCTCGTCCTCTACGAAAATGCCGCCGGCGAGAACCAGATCGAAGGCGAAGAGACGGAGCTCGATCTTTGGCTGCGCTCGCGCCTGGCGGCAACGGTTGAAGAGGTAACCGAAGCGCTAGAAGGCTTCGACGCCACCAGCGGCGGCCGCGCGATCGCCGCCTTCGTCGACGATCTATCGAACTGGTACGTGCGGCGCTCGCGCAGGCGCTTCTGGGAGGGCGACGCGGTCG
>JBAXGJ010000361.1:0-1747 GCA_037139475.1 Actinomycetes bacterium | reverse complement strand
CCGCTGAAGGTGTCGCCCGCGCCAGTGGTGTCGCGTACCTCGACCGCCTCGGGGCTGAAGTGCTGGATCTCTCCATCCGGCCTCAGGACGGCTGCGCCATTAGCGCCAAGGGTGACAACTATTGGCGAGCCGGTCAGGCCCACAAGGCGGCGTGCAGCATCACGGATGGGCTGGGAGATTGACCTCGTGGACTCCTCGCCAGCGCCATCCTCGTACCCATCGGTTGCGCGGTCGCCTACTCGACCCTCAACCGTTAAATCGGCATCTAACATCGCCGTTAATGTGGCGAGCTCGGTCGCATTTGGAGTCAGCAGAGGGCCGTATTGGAGCAGCCCTAACACTGCGGCAATTGGTGGGGCGCTATTGAGTATGCAAGTCACTCCAGCTTCGGCGGTCGCTCGGACCGCCGCAATCACGGCTTCGCCGGATATCTCGGTACTGACCAAGACGCAGTCGGTCCTAGACAGCAGGCCTTCCATCTGTTGGCGCACGTTCTCGCCTGTGAGCGCAGCATTAGCGCCGGCGCCAACAGCAATCTGATTCTCCCCATCGCTATCGACAACTATCAAAGCAACGCCCGTAGACTCACTTGGGAGTACCGTGACTGCGTCAACATTGACGCCAGCTTCAGCCAGATCGTTGAGCGCCCCGCTGCCAGTATCGTCGCCACCAACCGCCCCGACGAGGTGGACTATCGCGCCAGCGCGCGCAGCAGCGACGGCAGCATTCGCTCCCTTCCCGCCACCGTGGCGCTCAAGCCCAGCACCCACAACGGTCTCGCCCGGGCCAGGTAGACGATCGGTAGCAACGACGAGATCTACGTTGATAGCTCCAACAACCACAACCCGTCGGCCAGAGATGTCGGGCAGCACTACCGTCATTTTTCTGACGTCGGTGCCGCGACCGAATCCCTGATCTGCAACGTCACGGGGAATGGCTCATGCGTGGGTTGTTTGTTTTCCTCTCCGAGCATCTCAAAGAGGACCGTTGCTGCTTGATATCCCATCTCGCGCGCAGGCTGGCTAACCGTTGTAAGTCGCGGCGTTAGAAGCGAAGCGATTGGAACATCATCGAACCCCGCAATACTGACGTCCTCCGGCACCCTAATACCTGCCGACTTGCAGTACTCCAAGGCGCCAATGGCCATCAGGTCGTTTGCGCAAAGTAGTGCGGTAGGTCGCTGTTTTGGTGGTACTGACAGCGCCTGTTGGGCAAGCGAGAACCCCGACTCCATTCTGTAATCACCTACCAGTTCAGGAACGGCCTCCCGATCAAGGCCAGCAGCAGCGATCGCCTCGCGGTAGCCTGCGAGGCGCTGTTCTGCTGTCCATAGTGCCTCAGGTCCACCGATTATTGCGAGGCGCTTATGTCCTTTGCCTAGAACATACGAAGCTACCTCTCGTGCCCCAAGCCGGCCATCGGAGACGACCGCCGGGAGGTCAAAACCTGAGATGCGCTCATCAACAAGCACGACTGGTCCAGACTGAGCAAGCTCGAGGATCAGACTAGGCGAGGTGCCGATCCCCGATAAGTAGACAACACCATCAAGGCGCTGACTGCGCAGCAGCTTGGCGTGATGCGAGATGGGGCGTTCGGTGGCCTCTGGCGCACAGAGAACGACGAGCACATCTCGCTCAGCGGCGGCCCGCTCGACACCCTCGGTAACCAGCGCGAAGAACTGATTTGCGAGGTCAGGGACCACCAAGCCGATCGTTGATGCAGAGCGCCGCTTGAGATTTCGAGCAGG
>JBAXGJ010000360.1:0-1747 GCA_037139475.1 Actinomycetes bacterium | reverse complement strand
AGTTTGGCGTGCTCGAGCTGGACGGGGAGCACGTAACTGGGTTCGATGAGAAGCCGCAATCGGAGCGCTGGATCAACGGTGGGTTCATCTGTGCTGGTCGACCCTTAGTCGAGCTGTTGGACCGCGATAGCGTCCTGGAGAAGGCGCCGTTCGAGCGATTGGCGGAGTCTGGGCAACTGCGCGCCCACCGGCACAGTGGTTTCTGGGCATGCATGGACACCTATAAAGAGACATTGATGTTGAACGATCTCTATGACCGCAACGAGGCACCGTGGCGCCGCTGGTAGAAATTCCCTTTGGCGGCTCGACCGCCGGCAGCCGCGTCCTCGTTACTGGAGCCCATGGCCTGCTGGGCTCAGCGCTGACCCGGCGCTTGCTAGAGCTCGGAGCCGACCTGACGGTGCTTCGCTTAGATCAGCAGCCGCTCAGCGCGCTGGTGATCGAATCACTTGAAACTGAGTGCACGGTGGTTGAAGGGGACATACTCGATGCTGAATTAGTCAGCACGACGATCACGGATCGGAAGATCGACACGATCGTCCACCTTGCGGCGCAAACAATCGTTGGGACAGCCAACGCCTCGCCGCGTGCCACCTTTGAAGCCAACGTGCACGGAACATGGAACCTGCTCGAGGCTGCACGGTTGGCTAGCGTTGAACGGGTCGTTTTTGCTTCGTCCGACAAGGCCTACGGCGCCAGTGACCTCTTGCCCTATCTCGAGACAATGCCGCTGCAAGCGTCGCACCCCTACGACGCGTCGAAGGCCGCAGCTGACATCATCGCGCGCTCCTACTGGTCGACCTATGGCCTGCCTGTCGCAGTCACTCGGCTAGCAAATATTTATGGCGGCGGGGACCGCAACAGATCCCGTTTGATTCCCGAAACCGTCGCAGCCGTGCTGGCAGAGCGCGCTCCGGTGATTCGATCCGATGGTTCTCCAGAGCGCGACTTCCTATACGTCGAAGACGCGGTCGAGGCTTACCTTGCGATTCTCGACTTACTCGACGTCGGTGCTGCCAGCGGTGAAGCCTTCAACGCCGGGAGCGGGGTTCCGCGCCGCGCAATTGATGTTGTCACCGCCCTCTGCGAGATCGCGGGCTTCGATCAGAAACCTGAAGTCCTTGGCGCAGGTGTTCCAGAAGGGGAGATCGACAGGCAGTGGAACGATTCTTCGAAACTCACAGCGCTTAGCGGTTGGTCTCCTAGCGTCGAGTTAGAGCAAGGCTTGAGCTTGACTCTCGATTGGTACAGCCGGCACCCTGAAGTGCTCGCCGATTGATCAGGGCATTACCATTCGCCTTCTATGGCTGGCCATTCCAAATGGGCGGGGATTAAGCACAAGAAGGCGATCGTCGACGCACGTCGTGGCAAGCTCTTCACGAAGCTCGGCCGCGCGGTAACTGTCGCCGCGAAGGAGGGAGGGGGCGATCTCGACGGTAACCCGGCTCTCGCACTGGCAGTTCAGAAGGCGAAGGACGCTTCGATGCCAAAGGACAACATCGAGCGAGCGATCGCACGTGGCACGGGAGCCGGCGCAGACGCTGAGGCCTATGAGGCGGTCGTCTACGAGGGCTACGGCCCCGGCGGCGTGGCAATGTTGATCGAAGCGCTAACTGAGAACCGCAACCGGACCGGCGCCGATGTGCGCCACACGCTCACTAAATACGGCGGCAGACTCGGCGAACCCGGCTCTGTGGCCTATCTCTTCTCGCAGTGCGGCTTAATCGTCGTTGACGCTGCTCTGTAC
>JBAXGJ010000359.1:0-1767 GCA_037139475.1 Actinomycetes bacterium | reverse complement strand
ATCGCGCGCGTCGCGGTCGTCTGATTTCACGCCCTGCGCCGCGTTCACTTCGCTGCTAGCCTTAGCAACACGTCGCGGGGTGGAGCAGTCTGGTAGCTCGTCGGGCTCATAACCCGAAGGTCGCGGGTTCGAATCCCGCCCCCGCTATTTAGGGAAGCTGGCGGTTCGTTGGCTTGTCCTGCATCAGCAAAGACCGTCCGCGACCAAGCACGAAGAGGATCTAATGCGCGTCACCGTGATTGTGCCTGCCTACAACGAGGCCCGCACCATAGAGCAGGTTCTGCGCCGCCTGACGGAGCTCGACTTCGACGCTGAGATCCTCGTAGTTGACGATGGTTCGGTCGACGAGACGGTTGAGATCGTCGGCGGGCTTGAAGCCGAGATTCCTGGGCTGCGCCTGATTGTCCACGAGCGCAACCAGGGCAAGGGCGCCGCTGTGCGCACCGGGATCAACGCCTCAACCGGCGATTTCGTGATGATTCAAGACGCCGACTTGGAGTACGACCCGTCGGATATTCCGAAGCTGCTGGCGCCACTCTTTGACGGCGTTGCCGACGTTGTCTACGGAACTCGCTTCCGTGGCGGAGAGACGCAGCGCGCTCACCTCTTTTGGCATTACGCCGGCAACCGCTTCCTCTCGCTGCTGACGAACATTCTTTACAACACGACAATCAGTGACATGGAAGTTGGCTACAAGGCCTTCGACGGCGAGCTGATTCGCTCGATCAAACTGGTGTCGAACGATTTCGCCTTTGAGCCCGAAGTTACGGCCAAAGTTCTGCGTCACAAGAACATTCGCTTGTTCGAAGTGGCGATTTCGTACTACGGTCGCACTTACGAGGAAGGCAAGAAGATCACATGGCGCGATGGCTTCAGTGCCGTCGCAGCGTTAATTCGATTCCGATTTGGGGGCTGAGCCACGATGGCCAAGAAGAAAAAGAAGAACGAAGAGCAGGGCGAAGAGCCGACATCCTCGTCGCCGATCACTGAAGCCAAGTATGAGGCTGGTAAGGAGCTTCGCAAGGACGTCCCGCGCAGCGCGCACGCCGAGTGGACGGCCCCGGCCGACCGCCCAGACCCGGTCACAACGCTCGAAGCGCAGGCCGCTCAGCGCGTTCCGGAACTAGTTCCTATCCGCTACGGCCGGATGCTCGTGTCGCCGGGCACCTTTTATCGCGGTGGCGCTGGAATTATGGCCTGGGACCTTGCCCACACGCCAACCACGAACATGCGCGTGCAGTGCTGCGGCGACGCGCACCTGCTCAACTTTGGCGCCTACGCCGCCCCCGACCGCAGCCTCGTCTTTGACCTCAACGACTTTGACGAGACGCTGCCGGCATCGTTCGAATGGGATCTCAAGCGGCTAGTCGCCAGCATCACGATCGCCGCCCGCGACAACGGGCTCAAGGCCAGTGAGGCGCGCGACGCTGCTCAGGCAACCGCGGCTCGTTATCAGGCGCGGATGGATGAGCTAGCTGAGCTGCCGTTCCTTCAGGTTTGGTATGAGCGCATCGACATGTCGAACATTCTTGTAGCCGCCGCCGAGAGTGGCGTGAAAGGCGCGTCGAAGCGGATCGGCAAGATCGCCTCCAAGGCTGAAACGAAAACTAACCTCGGTTCGCTGGCGCGTTTTGCCGAGAAGACCGATGAAGGCTTCAAGATTAAGGCCGACCCGCCGGTCGTCGTGCCGATCCCGCTCGGAATGGCCAAGGGACTCAACAAGATCATTGACAAGGCCTTCAGCGACTACCTCGAGACGCTTGAGCC
>JBAXGJ010000358.1:0-1775 GCA_037139475.1 Actinomycetes bacterium | reverse complement strand
GTCCGTTCGCTGCGGCCGCAACTGCTGGCGGAGATCATCGCCTTGTGCATGTCGAGAATGTCTACGCAGGTTGAATCTTTGGCGCGGATCTTCAGTTGATCTTTCATCCATCTGTCGGAGAAGCCGAGCGAGTAATTCGGAGTCGTCAAGCTCGACGATTCAGGGTTCGGGCCTTGGGCGCGGCGGTAGCTCGAGTACGGCTGCCCCGAGGCGAGAGCGAACTTGTAGGTCAGTGGATGGCTGCCCGCAGCTTGGTCGATCTTGATCCCCGAGCGAGCCACGCCGAGCAGGATGTAGCCGCTCTCGCCGCTGATCGGGTCGCGGACTTTGAGCCACTGGTGCGGGCGCCCACGCAGCGCACTT
Organism: Actinomycetes bacterium; assembly: GCA_037139475.1. GTDB lineage: Bacteria > Actinomycetota > Thermoleophilia > Solirubrobacterales > Solirubrobacteraceae > F1-60-MAGs163. The sequence continues at coordinate 1,412 of JBAXGJ010000358.1, read as the reverse complement.
GGGAGCGCGACGTTGCTCGGTGCCTTGCCACCGACCGACGAGCCGAGCAAGGCGATCTCGTCGTTGCTGTCGAAACCGAGCTCATTGTCAGCACCTGCCGACATCGCAGCGTCGGCGTAGACGAGCGTCTGCTCGCCAGACGGCATCGCCGGCTGATAGGCATTCCCGACGTCGAAGAGCTTGCGTTCGTCAACCTGGAGCGGAACCTGCCGCAAGCGCTTGGCCTCGTAACGGTAGGCGAGGATTCTCTGCGGCGATGAGCCGAGCAGGGCGGGGACGCGCGCGCCAGCCACCACGATCGGGTCGGCCGAGCGCAAACCGGCTACGGACGCCAAGGCAGCTGCCGGAGCAAGCGCGGCTACAAGCAGCGATGAACTGATCGTGATGAAGAGCGTCTTAACCATCGGTCAACTCTAAGAACACGGGCCGGGGTAGGAAGGTGCGCAAAGCTTCGTCAGGCCTTCGTCCAGAGCGCCAGACATCAGTGGTTGTGGTTTACCCGAGCTGACGTGGGCTAGTCAGCAGCTCGGGGTTGTTACAGCGCTGGAATTGCTGCGGTATGCCTTCCGTCAGAGCGTCGGTACTGACCGCCGCAGCGCCTACATAGGGCCTGCTCAAGCTGACAACTAGGCCCTGCCCGAGCGCCACGAAGAGCGCTACCGCGATTACAACCATGACGTGCCCTCTGCCATGTCGGACGTCCTGCAGGCTGACCGCCGTAAGCAGCACGAGCCCTGCCAGCAAGATCACTCCCATCAACACGAACGGGACGCGTTCGGAAGATGCATTAATCATCTGCCTGCGCGCACTGGTGACGTCGTTGAGGGAACTGTAAACCTGGCCATAGGAGGAGAGACTTTGCAGCGCCAGCGGCTTAACCGTACCTACCACTTGGTAAAGCTTAAATAGCGTCTTACTGGTCTGCAGGTTCGGCTTGCTCGCGATCTCGAGGGAAGGCACCTCATCACATACCTCTGACCTACCGAGAGCAAGAAAGCCATTCATGATCTTCAAAGAGTTAGGAGCCGGCAAGGTCGCGGCGGCAAAGCTGCCGGTCGCAAACGCCGCGGCCTCGGCCGAGACTTGTGACTGGGCGTTGCTGACGTTGCTCCACTCCTGAACAACGACAAAACCAATCAAGAAGCCGTAGAACGCCGCGACGACGGCCAACAGATTGCGAACGCCGTTGGCGGTGGCGTCGCGAACGTGGGCGGGGATGAACTTCTCTCCAGCCCAGAGAAGGGCGGCCGCGACGAGCACCCAGAAAACAGCGATTACAGCGAACGTAGAGACGATCGGCAGTCGGGCCAAAGAGTCGGTAATTACAGCCATCAAACGACAGTAACGCAACAGCTAACGGAGGGGGCGGGATTCGAACCCGCGGTCCAGGGTTACCGGACTCCGGTTTTCAA
>JBAXGJ010000357.1:0-1779 GCA_037139475.1 Actinomycetes bacterium | reverse complement strand
CAAAGACCGGCGACAACTCGTACGGCCTTTACGCCTTTAACTCGATCGGCGGCACGATGACCAACGACGAGGCCTACTACAACACAGACGCGGGCTTCTACATCGGCCAGACGCCGGTCCAGGTCAAGCCGAAGCGTTCGATCATCAAGAACATCAGCTCGTGGGGCAACGTGCTCGGTTGGTCAGGTACCAACATGCGTTACGTCACGATCACGAAGTCGGCTTTCTTCAACAACGGCACTGGAGTGGTTCCGAATGCTCTTACTTCGGAGCTTTACCCGCCGGAAGAAGACAACGTCATCTCCGACAACGACATCTACTGGAACAACTACAACTACTACCGCGGCTCTGCCTTCCCGAAGGTCACCCCTGGTACAGGCGGTATTCCATACCCAGTCGGAATTGGGCTGCTGCTCTTCGGTGGCCGCCGTCAGGTCGTCTCCAACAACCGCGTATTCGGTAACTGGGGTGCTGGCGTTGGTCTCGTCGAGCAGCTGACGATGTCCCACTCGGGCAGCGGCTACGACAAGTCGCAGCCGGTTGGCGACAAGCCGTGGAAGCTGGCCGACAACCGTGTCACCGGCAACATCATGGGCAACGGCGGGAAGGACCTAAACGGCCGCGACCTCGCCTATGACGGATCGGGCAGCGGAAACTGCTTCTCGGATAACAAGCTGAGCGGCGGTGTCGTTGAAACCACTCCGGCGTTCACCACGACCGCATTCCCGGCCTGCAACGCGGTTGGGCAGCCTGGTCCTGCCAACGTGTTCAACGGTCCAGCTCAGGACGAGGCCGTTAACTGGGCACTCGCATTGGCAATCGCTGGTGCACCTGGCGGCACGATCGCTCGCCCAGTCTCGCCGAGCTACGCCGGTAAGTACCAGTTCCCGAAGGCCGGCGACGGAGCGTGGACGCTCTGGAACGCAAAGGTTAAGACACCGAAGGCACCTTGGTAAAGACCGCTGGATCGGTCGCGCTGATTGCAGCGCTTGGAGCATTGGTCGTCGCTGGACCCGCAGGTGCGGGCCCAGCGACGGGCCATGCCGCCAAGGCGAAGCCGAAGACGGCTGACGCAATGGTCTACGACCAGGGCTTCACGCCGCCTGTGGTCAAGATCAAAGTGAACGATTCTCTCAAGTGGACGTGGGACAACGCGAACGCTGACTTCCACACCGTCACGCTCAACAGCGCGCCAAAAGGCGTAAGCATCTTCGGCTCGAGCAAGCGCTCAGTGAATTACAGCTTCACGCACAAGTTCACGAAGGCCGGCAAGTACATCATCTTCTGCACGCTCCACCCAGGCAATCAGCAGACGATCAACGTCGCTAAGTAGCTCCGCCGCTCAACCAGCGAACGGCAGCACCAGCAGCACGATTACGGCGTAGTGAGCGCCAGCCGCGCCGCTGACCAGCGAGTGGAAGATCTCGTGGTAGCCGAACGTTTCGGGCGCAGGGTCGGGGCGGCCGAGCGCGTAGATGATGCCACCGGCGGTGTAGAGGATGCCGCCGAGCGCTAGCCCGGCGAGCGCCACCCAGCCGAGCGCGTCGAAGATCTGCGGCACGGCGAGGATTCCAACCCAGCCGAGCGCCACGTAGACGATTACGCTGAGCCACTTTGGCGCGTTGACCCACAGCAGCGTCAGTAGTACGCCGAGCGCGGCGCCGCCCCAAGCGATCGCGAGGATCGTCACGGCAAGAGCGCCGTGCAGCACGAGCAGCGCGAAAGGCGTGATTGAGGCGGCGATGAAGACGAAGATCATCGAGTGGTCGAGCCGCCGCA
>JBAXGJ010000356.1:0-1782 GCA_037139475.1 Actinomycetes bacterium | reverse complement strand
GCGGTAAAGGCGGCGGCACGCAGACTGGCACGCCGGGCGGGACCTGCACCTCTTCGTCGGTTGATTCTGCCGGCGGCGGCGACTGCGACGGTGACGGCGTTCCGAACGTTGTCGATGTAGACGACAACGGCAACGGCACGCTCGACGCGGTCGACGCGGTTTCAGCGGCAACCACGGCGCGGCTAAACCTCTTCTTCGGGCTCCGCCCGAGCTTCGCCAATCAGCTCAACGTCTACTCCGGCGCGACTCGCGCTTCGATCAACAGCTACCTCAGCCAAAACTCGGGCGGGGACGGGCTCGGGATGAACTTCTTCCTCGACCAGCAGTACCTCGACCCGGGCAATCAGACGGCGCTGCAGAACGTTTGGCTTAGCTGCACCTCCGGCCAGCCGTGGTGCGCGCCCGGAACCGGCACGGCGACGATCAGCGGCCTTTCGGACACGCCGCCGCTACGGCCCGGCGACGCGAGGTTCCAGCAGATTCCTTGGGGAACATATTTCGGCGCGAGCTGTGACACCAGCGCCTGCACGCCGCTCACCGGGAGCGACGCAAACTCTCTCGCTGGCGTCAGCCGCCAAGGTCCGAGCAAACCGCCGACGTGGATTGGCGCTGTTCGCCCAACGTCAACGGACACTCTCGCCAGCGTCGTTCCAGGCGACGTGCTGACAATCAACACGCGCAGTACCAGCGGCGTTATCGCGACGCAACCTACGACGATCAGTCCGTACTTCGTGACGTCGCCAGCGCTAGCCAGCTACGGCCCGGCCGGCGGTTCGCTGACGCCGGTCAGCTATCCGCTCACGCCGACTACGCCAGGGACGAGCGCTTCTAGCCCGATACAGGTCGACTCGTCGGGTCGTCTCAAGCTCCGCCTCTGGCGGCCGCAGCGCTTCGCGCTTCCAGGTGAGAGCGCTGAGTATTACGACATCGGCGGCCTCCGCTGGGGCGTCAGCGTTGAGTCCTACACCGATCCGAGCGGTGGGTATCACTCAGGCGCCCTTCAGGCCTGCCAGACGAGCGACCTCGTTGGCGTAACGGCAAACGCATCAGCTAACGACAAGGTCCAGTTCACCGACAGCAGTGCGCTCGACGTTGCGACCGACGTCGCTCAGAAGGATTCGCGCGTGCTCGGCTTCACGGTCGACGTGCGAGCCTGCCTTGCGGCCGGCGGCTACCCAACCGCAAATGGCACGAAGACGCGGATCACGTTGCTCGCTCAGGGAGCGTCGCTTCCGGGCGGCGCAAACGAAACCGGCATGAGCCTAGAAGTCGCACTTCCGTAGAGCGCATTGTTCGGCCGCATTACGTGAGGTTCGGTACCGCCGCCGAGACTGATAATTTAACGCGCAACAACCAGAGGGGGAGGAGTTGAAATGGGAGTGTTGGAGAGAATTATTTCGCTAATCCTGATGGTCATTGCTGCAATCGGGGTTCTCCTCGTTGTCGATATCCTGCAGCCTGATCCTGGCTACGAAATCATCTGGTGGAGGCTCGGGGTTATTTGCGCAGCAACTATTGGCTTCGCGGCCGCCTCGGTTGCGCTTTGGTGGGCTGGAGGGCGAAAGAAGAAGGCAGCTGGCAACACGCCGCCTCCGCCGGCGCCTCCGCCGGCTGCATAACAAGCCGCGGTTACTGACCGGCGAGCGCGGCGCGTCGTCGGGCCTCGACTTCCGAAAAATCCAGCGCGCCCGGCAGGTTTGCGCCTTGACGGGCTTTATCGGACTTTCGAGGCACAAGAAGGCACCGGGCTGGGTGGCCGGCATCGGGACTGCAGATCTCGGC
>JBAXGJ010000355.1:0-1783 GCA_037139475.1 Actinomycetes bacterium | reverse complement strand
ACGTAGATCGGGTCCAGTTCGTATACAGATCCGCATTCGCGGCACTTCAGATTGGTGGCACTCATTAAAAAACCTCCGCCTTCAAGTGGCGGAGGTATGAGACTTCCACCACATCTGTCAGGAATTGGCACCTTCCCTTTCGGGAGGTTGCCGGGGTTTCAACGGGCCAGTCCCTCCACCCCTCTAGATGTGTCCAGCTATGTATCGAGCAAGATAGCACGTCAGCGTGCACAGCTTCAAGTCGAGCGGGTGCGCCGGTACACTGCGAAGCAGAGGTCAATTCTGATGCCAGCCGACGAACCACGAAGTCTCGATGCCGAGCCTTCCCAAGCCTACGCTGCGTCGACCTCTGCGCCGACGCGGCAATGAGTCGGTCCCAGTCGCCGAAGAGCTCGGCGCTGCCCGCGTTGAGGTAATCGAAGCCACGGGCACTGAGGGCGGCCTCAAGTGGATCAACTTCAGCGACTGGCGCTCTGTCGAGCGCGACTGGCTCAAGGAGCACTACGACTTCCATGACCTCGACTACGAGGATCTCAACTCGCGCAACCAGCGGCCGAAGGTCGACGAGTACGACGACTACCTCTTCATCGTGCTGCAGTTTCCTCGCTACGACAAAGAGGTGCGGCGGCTTAGCGCGGTCGAACTCGACGTCTTTGTAGGCCCCGACTACGTGATCACGATCCCGAAGGCGCCACTGCCAGCGGTCGACTATCTGTTCGAGCGCTGCGAAAGCCGCCCGAAGGTGCGCGACGAGCTGTTCGGCAAGGGCGCCGGCTACCTGCTCTACAGGATCGTCGATGACTGCGTCGACGCCGGCTTCCCGATGCTGCGCAAGATCGGCAACAAGCTCGAGAAGCTTGAAAACGATGTCTTCGAGGGTCGTTCGAGCGAAGTTGTCCGCGACATCTTCACGGCGAAACAGGAAGTGATCAACTTCCGTTCGATTGTTAGGCCGATGCGGCCGGCCCTAGCCGACCTCGAACGAACGACGAAGCGTTACGCCGCGTCCGACCTCGACATGTACTTCGACGACATCAACGACGCGTCCGAGCGCGTCTGGGACATGCTCGAAAACTTTAAAGAGGTAGTCGAAGCACTTGAGGAAACCAACGAGTCGGTGCTATCGCACGAGCTCAACACGACGCTGCGCGTGCTCACGGCGATCAGCCTCGTGCTGCTGCCTTTGACGCTGATCGCCAGCATCTTTGGGATGAACGTAGCCGTACCCGGCCAGGGCGAAATCACTGCTTTCTGGATCGTCGTTGGCGCGATGGTCTTCCTGCTGGTTGCACTAATCGCGCTCTTCCGCCGCCGTGGCATCCTCTAGCAGCGCGCCGCGTAGGCGGATGTTGGTGGTCGTGAATCCCTACGCAACGTCGGTCGACCGCAAGATGCGAGACCTCGTGCTCGCCGCACTGTCGAGCCGCTACGAAGTTGAGGTTGCCGATACGGACGCGCCCGGCCATGCGCGCGAGCTCGCTGCTGCGGCCGCTGGCGACGGCACTGAGATCGTCGCGACGCTCGGCGGGGACGGCACACTCAACGAGGCGGCCGCTGCGCTGGCAGGTTCGGACATCCCGCTCTACCCCCTTCCCGGCGGCTCGCAGAACGTCTTCGCCAAGCTGCTCGGGCTTCCCAGCGAAATCGTTGACTCAACTGCGCGGCTGCTCGAGCTCTCCGACCTCTGGCCGCTGCGTCGCGTTGATCTCGGCCGCGTCAACGACCGCATCTTCACCTTCGCGGCCGGGGTTGGGCTGGACGCCAGCGTCGTCGCCAAGGTTGA
>JBAXGJ010000354.1:0-1784 GCA_037139475.1 Actinomycetes bacterium | reverse complement strand
AGGTTGGCAACGCCCTGCGCCGCAAGTAGCGATCGCGTTAGGCTTGCGCTGCGGCTAACTTCCGCCGCGGGTCCTGATGCGCACGCTGCTGATTGACAACTACGACTCCTACACCTACAACCTCTTCCATCTGCTGGGAGAGGTCAACGGGGTAGAGCCGCTCGTCGTTCGTAATGACGAAGCTAGCTGGGGCGATCTAGTCGCCAGCGAAGCGTTCGACAACGTCGTCATCTCACCCGGCCCGGGGCGCCCGGAGCGAGCGCGGGACGTGGGTATCTCACTTGCCGCACTAGACCAATCGGGGATCCCAGTTCTCGGCGTCTGCCTTGGCCATCAAGCGCTGGCACACGTCTGCGGCGGCACAATCGACTACGCGCGCGAACTCTTCCATGGCCGCCTGAGCGCGGTTCAGCACGAACAGGAAGGTCTCTTCGAGGGGCTACCGCAGCCATTCATGGCGGTCCGCTACCACTCGCTCGTCGTCAGCGCGGTACCTGAGCAGCTGCGCGTGATTGCGCGCAGCCGCGGCGGCGTCGTGATGGGGCTCGAGCACCGCGAGCGGCCGCTATGGGGCGTTCAGTTCCACCCAGAATCTGTCTGCACTGAGGACGGCCTTCAGCTGATCGAGAACTTCCGCAGGCTTTCGCTGGAACGAATTGAGCGGCCGCGACCTAATCCGCCCGCGCCGCCAGCGACACCGGCCACGCCACAGCAGGCCGCCAGCATTGGCGTCCACCACCTGCGCCTTGGCGAGTGGTGCGAGCCTGAGGTGGTCTTCGAGCAGCGCTACGGCGACCGCGAGCACGCTATCTGGCTCGACAGCGCCCGCGCCGAGCCTGGTCTAGCGCGCTTCTCGTTCATAGCGGCGCCTGATGGCCCGCTCGGTCAGATCGTCAGCGCCGACAGCGCCGCCCAGAGCGTGCGCGTAGAGCGAAGCGATGGGAGCGTCGCTCAGCACCAGAGTTCGATCTTCGACTACTGCGCAGGCGAGCTGGAGCGGCTCAGAGCAGAGGGGCCAAAACTTCCATTCGGCTTTATCGGTGGCTTCGCTGGCTACCTCGGTTACGAGCTCGGCGCGGAGTGCGGCGCGACAGAGACGCACAGCTCGTCGCTGTCAGATGCGGGCCTGCTGTTCTGTGACCGCGTGATTGCCTTCGATCACCACGAGCGCCGCGTCCACCTGCTGGCACTGGCCGATCGCGATGGCGCCGAGGCGGCAGAGTTGTGGCTGAAAAGCACGACAGAAGCCCTGCGCGAGCTTGCCTCTCAGGTCGCCGGGCCGGTCCCGCCGGCGCAAAGCGGCTCGGTCTTCACTGCGCGCGAGGATCGCGCCGCGTACCTTGAGCGAATTGCTGAGTCGCGCCGGTTGATCCACGAGGGCGAGAGCTACGAGGTCTGCCTCACGACCGAGCTGACCAGCCCAACCGCGCTCGACCCACTCCCGACCTACAGGCGCCTGCGCGCTGCGAACCCGGCGCCCTACGCGGCGCTACTGCGCTTCGGTGAGCTGTCGGTACTTAGCTCTTCGCCGGAACGCTTCCTTAGCGTCGCCGCGGACGGGGTCGTCGAATCGAAGCCGATCAAGGGAACCTCCGCGCGGAGCGCCGATCCAGCCGAGGATGCGCGGCGCGCAGAGGCGCTGCAGGCCGATGAGAAGTCGCGCGCTGAGAACCTGATGATCGCCGACCTGGTCCGCAACGATCTTGGCCGCGTATGTCAGCTTGGAAGTGTCCACGTGACGGCGCTGATGGTCGTTGAGCGCTACGCGACTGTTCACCAGCTGG
>JBAXGJ010000353.1:0-1786 GCA_037139475.1 Actinomycetes bacterium | reverse complement strand
CCGGCGCTGAAGATGGCCGACGACTGCATGACCTACCGCATCACGGTCAAGGAATACGCGATGAAGTACGGCTGGCACGCGACCTTCATGCCAAAGCCGCTGTTCGGCGAGAACGGCTCCGGCATGCACACCCATCTTTCGCTCTTCAAGGACGGCCGCAACGCCTTCTACGACGAGAACGATCCCTATTTCCTCAGCGACATCGGCAAGGCCTTTATCGCCGGCCAGCTGCGCCACGCGCGTGAGATGAGCGCGATCTTCGCTCAGTGGGTCAACTCCTACAAGCGGCTCGTTCCCGGCTATGAAGCTCCGGTTTACGTCGCTTGGTCGCGCCGCAACCGTTCGGCGCTGGTGCGCGTGCCGCTCTACCACCCAGGCAAGGAGATGGCGACGCGGATGGAGCTGCGCTGCCCAGACCCAGCTTGTAATCCGTATTTAACTTTTGCGGTGCTGCTGCAGGCTGGCCTGGAGGGAATCGAGCAGGGCTACGAGCTGCCGGAGCCGATGGAGCAGAACCTCTACCACCTCTCACCAGAGGATCGCCAGCGGATGGGGATCGAGCAGCTGCCAGAGAGTCTTGGCGAAGCAGTTGAGCTCGCTGCCGCCTCGGAGCTCGTATTGCGTACTCTTGGCGAACACACCTTTAATCGCTTTGTTGAAATTAAGCGCCGCGAGTGGGAGGAGTACCGACTGGATGTCTCACAGTGGGAACTCGACCGCTACCTCGCGATTCTTTAAGTAGTCCTCAAAAGGAGACAGCAGATGCCTAGTGCCGCCCGCGCAGGAATGATCACGATCGGCCCCGACCTCGAAGTTAGGCGGATGGGCTTCGGCGCAATGCGCCTGACAGGCGACGGCGTCTGGGGGCACCATCGAGACGTTGACAACGCTCATGCCGTGCTGCGCGCCGCAGTTGAGATGGGCGTCACGCTGATTGACACTGCCAACTCGTACGGCCCAGAGGTGAATGAGCAGTACATCCACGACGCGCTCTTCCCATACGCCGATGATCTCGTGATCGCGACCAAGGGCGGCCTCACGCGCAGCGGCCCGAACGAGTGGCACCGCAACGGCGACCCGGCCCACCTGAAGGAAGAGTGCGAGGCCAGCATCAAGCGGCTCGGCGTCGATGCGATCCAGCTCTACCAGCTCCACGCGCCGGATCCGGAGATTCCTTACGCCGAATCGATCGGCGCTCTCGCCGAGCTGCAGCGCGAAGGGAAGATCCAGCACATCGGCATTTCGAACGTTGACTCGATGCAGCTTGAAGCGGCCTCCGACATCGTCGAGGTCGTCAGCGTCCAGAATCGTTTCAGCATTAGCGACCGCGATTCGCTTGAGGTGCTGCTAGCCTGCGAGCGCCACGGAATCGCCTTCCTGCCATGGTTCCCGCTAGTTGCCGGCCACGTTCAAGATGACGGGCCAATCGCTACAGTCGCCGCTGCGCATGACGCGACCGTCTTCCAGATTGCCTTGGCTTGGCTGCTGGCGCGCTCGCCGGTGATCGTGCCGATCCCCGGCACCTCGTCGCTCGCTCACCTTGAGGAGAACATCGCCGCCGCGGCGATCCGCCTCAATGAGAGTGAGATGCGCGCGCTTGAAGTTGTTGCCTAGGCGCTAGGTGTAGCGGCGTCTGGTTCGACGTCCGGCTCGGCTTCGGGCACGTGCTCGCCGGGCTCACCTTCGTGTGCGAGCTTCGACGGCCACCAGATCTTCTTGCCGATGTCGAGCACCAAGGCTGGAACCAGCGTCGAGCGAACGATGAAGGTGTCGACGAGTACGCCGA
>JBAXGJ010000352.1:0-1792 GCA_037139475.1 Actinomycetes bacterium | reverse complement strand
CAGGCGCGTAGCGAGTGACTATCTCGATTTCTCCGCGCCGCAGGCAAGTCGTGATCTCAAGCGCATCAATATCAATCCCGGCCGCGCTGGCAGCTCGCAGTGTTGCCGCTATCTCCGACTCAGGGATGCCGAAGAGCCTGACCATCGATTGCTCGATCGCCGCCCTCCCCTCGGTCGCCGATATGAACGGCGGGGTCTGCGCAGCCGCCTCCCACATCGGCACTAGTTCGCTTGGCGGGCCGGGAAGTACGACGACCGTCGGGCCATCGTCTCCCAGTGGCGGCACGACAAGCCCCGGCGCGGTCCCGACCGGCTCAAGAATCGTTGCGCCCTCTGGGATTGTCGCCTGCTTCAGATTGCCGGCGGCAATCGAGACCTGATCAACGTTCGGCCAGCGCGCTGTCAGGCGCTCAAGGATCGCTGTGATCCGTCCGTGGAGCGGTTCGTCGAGCACCATCGGTCGGTTTTGAAACTCGCCTACGACAGTTGCAGTGAGGTCGTCGGCGGTTGGGCCGAGCCCGCCGCTAGTGATGATCAGCGAACAGCCCTCGGCGGCGAGCCAGCGCAGCGCGGCGAGGATGTCGGCGGGACGGTCGCCAACCACAACCGTGCTCTCATGGTCGACGCCGAGCGCGCGCAGCTGCTCGGAGCACCACGGGCCGTTGCGGTCGACCACGCGGCCGGTCAGTACCTCGGTTCCAGTGACGACGATGCCGGCGCGCTTACTCACAGCGATGAGCCAGGCAGCGTGCCAACGAGCGCTACAGATGCCTGAGCCGCGTCAGAATTTGTGCCGATCAAGAACAGCCCGACGATCAAGATGATCACCAGCGCGACAGCAATCCAAGCTCGCCAGCTGCGCCGTTGGCCCTTGTCGCCATAGGGAACGCTCGGCGCGTAGCTAGCCGGATCGCCGACCGACACCTGACCTGCCTTGAAGACTTCGACCAACGCACGCCCGTCTAGACCGAGATAATCAGCGTAGGTCTTGAGGAAGCTCTTCGCCGACGTCTCTTCCGGCAATGCCGCCCAGTCGCCGCTTTCGAGAGCGCGCAGGTACTTCGAGCGAATCTTGGTCGCGAACTCAGCTGTAGCGATGTCAATTCCAGCGTCGGTGCGCGCTGTCCGCAGCTGACTAGCGATATCGGCCATAGCCAGAGGCTAATCAGTCTTCGGCGATATCAGGCGAGACTGCGTGCAACGTTGCATCATCGGGCTCTGGGACGTCCTCTGGAGGCTCCTGAGGCGACTCGAGCGCTGCGAGCACGCGAGGCAGGTCTGCGGCTGTGACGAGCACTTGGCGCGGCTTTGAGCCCTCGTAGCCTGAGATGATCGAACGGCGCTCGAGCATGTCGATCAAGCGCCCCGCCCGCGTGTAACCGACGCGGAGCCTGCGCTGGAGCATCGAAGTTGAAGCGGTGTCCATCTCAACGACGAGCGCGATCGCCTCACTGAGCATCGGGTCCTCATCCGGATCGAAGCCGTCGCCGTCGCCGTTGGAGCCGCTCGAATCGCTCTTTGTCTCGACCTCCTCGAGCAGATCCTCTCTCAGCGCTGGCTCGCCCTGCGCGGCCCAGAACTCAGTCAGCTTGGCGATCTGCGGCTCGTCGATGTAGGCGCCTTGGATCCGTTCGAGCTTCGATGAACCGACCGGCGAGAAGAGCATGTCGCCCTGGCCGAGCAGGCTCTCGGCGCCATTCTGATCGAGGATCACGCGCGAGTCGGTCTGGCTGGAGACGGCGAAGGCGATCCGCGACGGAACGTTGGCCTTGATCATTCCGGTGATTACGTC
>JBAXGJ010000351.1:0-1793 GCA_037139475.1 Actinomycetes bacterium | reverse complement strand
AGGTTGGCAACGCCCTGCGCCGCAAGTAGCGATCGCGTTAGGCTTGCGCTGCGGCCAACTTCCGCCGCGGGCTCCGATGCGCACGCTGCTGATTGACAACTACGACTCCTACACCTACAACCTCTTCCACCTGCTGGGAGAGGTCAACGGGGTAGAGCCGCTCGTCGTTCGTAACGACGAGGTCAGCTGGGGCGATCTGCTCGCCAGCGAGCAGTTTGACAATGTCGTGATCTCGCCCGGGCCGGGGCGCCCAGAGCGAGCGCGGGACGTGGGTATCTCACTGGCGGCGCTCGACCAGTCGGGGATTCCTGTGCTCGGAGTCTGCCTTGGCCATCAGGCCTTGGCGTATGTCTGCGGCGGCACAATCGACTATGCGCGTGAGCTTTTCCACGGCCGCCTTAGCGCAGTCCAACACGAGCAGGATGGTCTCTTCGAGGGGCTACCGCAGCCATTCATGGCGGTCCGTTACCACTCGCTGGTCGTCAGCGAAGTGCCAGAGCAGCTGAGGGTTACGGCGCGCAGCCGCGGCGGCGTCGTGATGGGGCTCGAGCACCGCGAGCGGCCGCTCTGGGGGGTTCAGTTCCACCCCGAGTCGGTCTGCACTGAGGACGGGCTGAAGCTGATTCAAAACTTCCGCGACCTCTCGCTGATGCGACTTGAGCGGCCGCTCGCGAAGCGGCTTCCAGCGCCAGCGCCGTCGCAAGCGCCAACGCCGTCACGCGAGCGCTCGAAGATCGCCGTTCACCACCTGCGGCTCGGCGAATGGTGCGAGCCGGAGACCGTCTTCGAACAGCGCTACGGCGACCGCGAGCACGCTATCTGGCTTGACAGCGCCCGCGCCGAGCCAGGCCTCGCTCGCTTCTCGTTCATCGCAGCGGCCGATGGGCCGCTCGGCCAGATCGTCAGCGCCGATAGCGAGGCGCAGACAATCCGCGTTGAGCAGAGCGACGGTACTGTCCACGAGCATCAGGATTCGATCTTCGATTATTGCGCAGCTGAGCTTGAGCGGCTGCGGGCCGAAGGACCGAAGTTGCCGTTCGGATTCATCGGCGGCTTTGCCGGTTACCTCGGCTATGAGCTCGGCGGCGAGTGCGGCGCAACAGTGACGCACAGCTCGGAGCTGCCCGACGCAGGCCTGCTCTTCTGTGACCGCGTGATCGCCTTCGACCACCACGAGCGCCGCGTCCACCTTCTCGCTTTGGCTGACGGCGATGGAGCCGAAGCGGCTGAGCTGTGGCTGAGGGGCACAACTGAGGCATTGCGCGTGCTCGGCGTCGAGGCGGCGCCCCCAGCTCCGCCTGCCGCGGCGGCGACCGTCTTCAGATCGCGCGAGCAGCGCTCCGAGTACCTCGAACGGATCGCCCAGTCTAGGCAGCTAATCAACGAGGGTGAGAGTTACGAGGTATGCCTGACGACTGAGCTCAGCTCGCCAAACACGATCGACCCGCTCGCCACCTATCGTCGGCTGCGCGTAGGTAACCCTGCGCCCTACGCGGCGCTGCTGCGCTTCGGCGAACTCTCGGTACTGAGCTCTTCACCGGAGCGGTTTCTCAGCGTCAGCTCGGAAGGTGTCGTTGAATCGAAGCCGATTAAGGGGACCTGCGAGCGCAGCAGCGACGCCAGCGAAGACGCGCGCCGCGCCGAGGCGCTGCAGGCCGACGAGAAGACGCGAGCTGAGAACCTGATGATCGCCGACCTAGTTCGCAATGACCTTGGCCGTGTTTGTGAGCTGGGTAGCGTCCACGTGACGGCGCTGATGGTCGTTGAGCGCTACGCGACTGTTCACCAGCTGG
>JBAXGJ010000350.1:0-1798 GCA_037139475.1 Actinomycetes bacterium | reverse complement strand
CGCGGGCATCGTAACCGCCGGGGCCAACGATCCGGGCCGCCGCGACCTGCTTGGCCAGTGCGGTGATCTCCGGCCAGCTGTCCTGCGAGGACAGCTTGTTGTCGATGAGGATGAGCCACTCGTAGCCGGTTAAACGAGTTGGCCGCCCGGCAGTTCCGATGTCAAGCCGGGAAGCGAAGAGGCTGTTGCGAGTGGCGATGACCGCCGCGTAGGTGGCAGGGCTGACCGAACGGATGAACCTCAGCGCCTCGTCTGCGGACCCGGCTCCCACCGCGGCGCTATTGGCCAGGCTTCCATTCGGCGAGATCGGACCGTCGAGGATCATTGCCCGCACCCTCTGCGGATAGCGGTAGGCGTAGACGTAGCCGATCCTCGATCCGTAACTCATTCCCCAAAAGTTCAGCTTGGCGTCACCGACCGCGGCGCGCATAGCATCGAGATCACGGACCACATTGTTGGTACCAACGTGGGCGATGAAGTCGGCGCTCTTCCTCTGGCAGGCGCGGTTTGCCCTAGCGGTAAGAATCGTCTGCACCGCCGCAATTTGAACCCAGTCGACGGGAGGTGCTTTGGGGCTTGCCGTGTCCTTCTTTTCGCAGTCGAAGGCCGGCCGGGTCTCGCCGACCCCACGAGGATCAAAGCCGATCAAGTCAAAGGACTTCCGTATACGAATGCGAGCGGCCTCGGTCCAGCTGGTCCGCCCTTCCCCCCCTGGGCCTCCAGGGTTGGTGAAGAGCGTGCCGATCTTCGTGCCCGACGCCGGAAGCTTCTGCAGCGCAAGCGTGAACTGCTTGCCGTTTGGCTTGCCGTAGTCGTAAGGAACCTTGAACGTCCCGCACTGAAGCTGCGGGTAGAGCGCCTCGGCGAGTGCCGGCGCAGGGTATTCCTCCTTTGGGCACGTCGTCCAGCTGATCTGCGCGGCCTGAGCGCTAGCCCCGGAAACAGGGCCGAAAGCGGCCACAAACGCAGCGACGAACAGGAATGAGGAAAGTTTCTTAAACGAGATCACCGCGCCACAGTACAGACCCGAGTAATTAGCTGCGACGGTTCGACCCAAGCCCTCCATCGGACTCGAACCGATGACCCCTTCCTTACCATGGAAGTGCTCTACCAACTGAGCTAGGAGGGCGCAGATGCGGAGGATAGCTTGCGACAGCCGCCGCCCACGCCGCCCTAGCGGGCAGGGAAAGGCCAGATAGCGCTGAAGGTTTAGCTTCGCGGCCGCACCCACTGCTTCGCTACCGTGTTTATACGACGATGACCGCTCTTAGAGTCCCTCAATTTATCCGCGCCGCGATGGCCTCTGCCGTTGTTCTGGCCGCTGGAGCGATGCTGCTGCCGGCCAGTGCTTCAGCAGTGCTGAAAAAAGAGACGTGGCTCAGCGGAGTGACGATCACCGAATACTTCCCGGCTCCGGAAGCATGGTTCGTTGGCGAGCGCGTCTACACGCCGGGCATCGCGCGCAGAAGCCGCGTCGACTGGCTCTATTCGGCCCGGGGACTCTCGATGGAGGGAGACGGGATCGGCACCAACGGCAAGCGCTACCACATCAGCAATCTCGGCTCGAGCGGCTGGATCACCTCAAGCGGCAAGAACGCGAGCTTCGGAGTTGGCGGAGTCTTCTCTCCTTTCTGGCGCGGAGAGGGCTACTGGCGTTCGAAGAGCGGCAACGTCACCTTCCCACTCGAAACTGGCGGCTGGTACGCCGGCACCGGAACCCGATACGTCAAGCCGACCGGAATTAGCTTCGCGGCAGGACCATCGCTCGACCTCAGCTACTACCGCAGCGTCGCGGTTG
>JBAXGJ010000349.1:0-1800 GCA_037139475.1 Actinomycetes bacterium | reverse complement strand
GAGCTGCGAGCGCCGCTCCAGGCTGGACCCGCGAGCCGCGTAGCCCGGTCGAAGCTCGACCGCTACACAATCGACCTCGCCAACGCCGATCGTAGGTTGGACGTCTACAACGTGCGACTTCGCAACTACGCCTCGGCAGGCAAGACGCCGACGATTCCCGGCCCGTTGCTCGAGACCCGCGGCGGTCATACGCTGCGCGTGACGCTGCGCAACCGGATCACGAAGGCGGACGGCGTGACCGACGGCGATATGGCCCATGCGCCCAAGGGGCTAGACCCGCACAACAACCCGCATGACTTCGACGTAACGAACCTTCACGTCCACGGGGTGCAGACCGTCCCTCACCTCTTCTACCCAATCGGGACGACGAAGCTTTCGGCGCCGGGGATAGCAGTCTCGCCGGGAGAGAGCTTCACCTGGGACTTGCCGATTCCGATTGACCATCCTGCTGGGCTTTACGCCTACCACCCGCACCACCACGGGTCTACCGGCACTCAGGTTATGAGCGGCGCTGCCGGGGCGCTAATCATTCGCGGCGATGTCGATGAAGTGCCTGAGATCAAGGCTTGCCGCGAGGCAGTTATCGCTGTTAACGCGATCAACCTAGACGATGCCAACCAGCCTCCAGGCCGCTATGGACAGAACTTCACGCCCTATGCCTCACCGAGTTACTTTGGTGGCGACGGTGGCTACTTCCCATTCGGCTTCAAAATTTTCACCGTCAATGGGCATCCCGTCAGGAAATTCGATGCACCCGGGCCCGGCGGCACGCTGGTTAACGAGCAGCTGGCGCCGCAGAGCATGCGAGTGCGGCCAGGCGAGATCGTTCGGCTCCGATTCCTCAATGCGACCGAGACGAACGTGCTGCGCATCGTTGCCGAAGATGGCGACATGCGCTGGTACGCGCAGGATGGAATGACCTTTGGCAACCTTTTGCAGACCGGAACCGGAGGCGACAACTGCGTCTTCACGCCGCCGCTTGCACGCTCCGAGGTTCTGTTGCGCGCGCCGCAGAAGCCTGGTGAGTTCTTCATCACCGCGCTCGAGAACATAGGCAACACCGTTGGCGGGGACTATTCGTTTGAGGGGCTGCCCGAAACTCGATTGATGAGGATCGTGGTTGAAGGTCCACCGAAACGAGGGATGCGCTTTCCGGATCGGCTGCCGCGGCCGGCCCGCGAGTACCCGCTGATCCGCGCCGAGGAGGTAACCCACAAGCGGACGATTCGCCTGACGAGGAACGGAACGGCACCGCAGATGATCCTGGGCGCCGCGTTCCAGCTCAACGGAAAGAGCTACGAGGACGATTACGCGTTTGCCACCACGCACGTCGGCGCCGTGGAGGAATGGACTTTCGTCAACAATTCATTCGAGGGTCACCCAGTCCACGTTCACGTCAACTCGATGCAGGTTGAATCCGCCGCGCTATCGCCAACGCAGCCACGCCTCTGCGACGTGCTTTGGGTCCCAGCAAATAGCTCGATCAAGGTCCGAATGAGGTTTAAGGAGTGGTCGGGCAAAGCGGTAGTCCACTGCCACATCGTGCACCACGAAGATCAGGGGATGATGTCGAACGTGATCATCAAGAAGGCGCCGCGGGGCGGAGGAGTCAGCGGTTAGCTGGCGCCTAACGCAGCAGAGGCTATGGGCACGGCAGCTGCGGGTCGGCTCCGCAGAGGACGGCAAGGCAATCACCTACTCCTAGAAGGCGGGCCAGAACACGGCCGTCGGGACGCTCCAAGAGTGGGACGACTGACCCGGCTGCCGGTCGCCGCGATGGGCACGGCTGGTTCGAATCGC
>JBAXGJ010000348.1:0-1800 GCA_037139475.1 Actinomycetes bacterium | reverse complement strand
GGGGAATTTGTCATTCGCGTACCCTGCCTGTTCGAACAAATAGGATCAATAGCTGAAACTATAAAATTTTCGCTTGACTCATCAAGCAAAGCCTAATTATGCCGTAAACACTGACTGCCGATTGAGGCCCCGCGGACAAGGCGTTTTGACAGCCGCCATAGAGGTGTGGTTCACTGCGGCGCTCGCACGACAAAGGAGAGACTGACATGGCCATGGCCCACCGACTTCACCGTTCCGAACTCGCCGTCCCCGGTAGCAATGAGCGGATGCTCGAGCGCGCCCCAGAGGCCGGTGCCGACGTTGTCTTTCTCGACCTCGAGGACGCTGTCGCACCCGACGACAAAGTTCAGGCGCGACTGAACGTAATCAAAGCGCTCAATGATCTCGACTGGTCGGCCTGCTCAGTCTCAGTCCGCATCAACGGCCTCGACACCTACTGGTGCTACCGCGACATCGTTGACGTCGTCGAACAGGCCGGCAACAACCTTGACGCGATCCTGATCCCGAAGGTGAGCAGCGCAGCCGACGTTCATCTAGTCGCAACGATGCTCGAGCAGATCGAGGCAGCGATGGGAATCAAGGAGCCGATCGCGCTCTACGTACTGATCGAGACCGCGGCAGGGATGGCCAACGTTGAGACGATCGCCCAATCGCACCCGGAGCGGCTCGAAGCACTGGTCTTCGGAGTTGCCGATTACGCAGCCTCGATTCAATCCTCGACGACCAACATTGGCGGCGTCAGCGCCGACTACTCGGTGCTGACAGACCCAGCCGAAGAGGGCGCTGAGCGAGAGGCATTCTGGGGCGACCCGTGGCACTACGCGATCGCCCGCATGGCAGTCGCAGCGCGCGCCAACGGCCTGCGCCCAATCGATGGCCCGTTCGGTGACTTCTCCGACCCTGAGGGCTACATTTCGGCGGCTCGCCGCGCCGCGATGCTCGGCTGCGAAGGCAAGTGGGCAATCCATCCTTCGCAGGTAGAGCTCGCAAACGAGGTCTTCACGCCGGCCGAGCACGTCGTCAGCCGCACGCGACGCATTCTCGAAGAGATGGAGATCGCTGCCTCAGAAGGCCGCGGCGCCGTCTCGCTCGACGGGCGCCTGATCGACGCCGCATCAATTCGCATGGCTGAGAACCTGCTCGCCAAGGTCGAGCAGATCGGCGAGCGCGACGCGATGCTGGCCGAGAGCCGTTCAGCGCGCGAAGCGGCTAAGAGCTAGCAGCGGGCTGGCCGAATGAGGTCCCCTCGCTGCGCATCTTCTCTGTATAGCGGCGCGTCTGGATCATTACCAGAACGAACGTCACGAGTGGAATGATCCAGTCCCAGAGGGCAGTGTGGTAGCTGGCGCCGCCGAACTGCGTAAGCAGCTGGCAGACGAGCTGGACGGCGAAGGCAACCAACCAGAAGAGTGACATTATCTGGCAGGCGCGGACCCCCCAGGCACGAAAGCCTTCGCGGTCTTGCTCCCAAGCGAATTCGAAACCCGGGCTAAGTCGCGCGTACATCAGCGCGAATGGTCGACCGATTGCCATTCCCCCAGCCGTAATCACCAAAACGGCGATGTCAGACATCAGGTTGGCGTTCTCGCTCAGCCAGTCATGCGCGCCATCGTCGGCGAGCCCAACGATCAACATCGCGCCGAAGAGGATCAGCGCCGCCCAGTCGAGTTGACCGGCGGGAATGTGGTTGAGCTGCCAATTGCCGACGACAACCACGACCGCGGTTAGAGCTGCCAAGCCGGCGGCGTAGAGGAAGCTGTTCGGCGAGGAGAACAGCGACATGATGATGAACGGTGCGAA
>JBAXGJ010000347.1:0-1832 GCA_037139475.1 Actinomycetes bacterium | reverse complement strand
CAGCATCAGTGCGGACAGCGCCTATTAGAAGGAGAGTAAATGGAAAATAGGACTGCGAGAGTCCAAATCGTCGCCGTTGAGCGGGTCCGACACTACGCGGCCAACTTTCCAGCACTCGAGAAGCGATTTGAGGGCAAGTATCCCCGCGTATTCGTCTCCGGACATGGGGTATACCTCGTTGATTCAGATGGCCATCGGGTCATCGACGGAGGCAACCACCTTGGCGTGTGTTCCGTGGGTCACACGCATCCGGAAGTGATTGCTGCTATGTCAGAGCAATTGCAGACCCTCGAGTTCACCTCGTTGGAGGCCGGCGCCTCACATATCTACGTGGCTCAACTTGCGGAACGCCTGGCCTCATTGGTTCCTCTCGAGAGCCCGATTTTCAGTTTCACGAGCACTGGAAGTGAGGCGAACGAGTTGGCCATCAAGATCGCACGAGACTACTTTCGCCGACTTGGCCAGCCCGGGCGGAACAAGATCCTCACGCGGCAGTCGTCCTATCACGGGTCGTCCTATGCAACGACTACGGCAACGAGGAAACCAAAAAGGAGGAAACCAAAAAGGAGGAAACCAAAGAATATAATTTTCTTGGATATGGCATGGCGGCACTTTGGGCCAAAGAAAAGTCCACGCCCGCCGCGAGTGCCAGCGCTGGCTTACCGTAGAAAGTGATGGGGCAGTTGGCCATTGCCGCCCATGGCGCTGTGGCAAAAGGCCGTGCACCGCGACACACCGCAATGGGGCGCCACCGAAGCCTGCGACGGATTGGCTGCACGCGTCCAGTCCGAGGGTCACCCGACCCGGCCCGGCTCGTGCGCATGAGCTTGCCAACTGCAGGCTAACGCTAACCGGGTCCCTATCGCCTCGGAGTCACTGCTGGCAAGAACATGAAAACCCTCTACGGATTGTTCTCGGTTTAGCAAAGTTCTTGCACGACGAGAGCCGTCGCGGATCGTTAGCGATCTGCGCGTGGGGGGCCAAGAGGTTGAAGTTGGCTTTGACTGTCATGCGGACTGGGGGGCCGACGTCGGTGTCTTGATCTTCGCCGAAGCGTTGGGTGCTGAAGGCTTGCGACCTTACTCGCCCCACACTTCATGAAGCACTCGGAGCCAGTTCTCCCCCATCACGCGCCTTATCCGAGTTTCACTCCAGCCCTTGCGCACCATTGCTAGCGTAAGGTTGGGAAACTCTCCAATCGTGCGAATGTCTTTAGGGTTCAGTATCTCGCCGAAATCGGTCAGTTTTCGTGTCCGACCTTTGTCGTGAGTGATCCATTTGAAGAATTCAGGCCCCCATCCCTGCGTGAAGTCGGTGCCAATCCCAACTTGCTCCTCGCCAATGAGGTTGATTATGTAGTCGATAGCGTCGACGTAATCGTCTACGGTTGCCTGAGGACCGCGACTGAGGAACGGCGGAAACATCGTCACTCCGACGAAGCCACCCCGATCAGCGATGTATCGTAGTTGCTCGTCGCTCTTGTTGCGCGGGTGGGCCTTCAGGCCCGACGGCAGGCAATGCGTGTAGGCCACCGGCTTCGTCGACAGCAAGATCACATCGTTGCTTGTGTTCGGACCTACGTGGGACAGATCGCAGAGGATGCCTAAGCGGTTCATCTCCACGACGACCTCTCGGCCGAACTCGGACAAGCCGCCATCGTGCCGCTCATAACAACCCGTGCCGACGAGATTCTGGGTGTTGTAGGCGATCTGCATGACCCCCACGCCCAGGTCCTTGAACACCTTGAGGAACCCGATCTGGTCCTCGATCCCCGTCAGGTTCTGCCAGCCGAGGATGATGCCAACCTTGCCTTCGCGCTTGGCCCGGTGAAT
>JBAXGJ010000346.1:0-1835 GCA_037139475.1 Actinomycetes bacterium | reverse complement strand
CCGAGCAGCAGCGCGAATGGCAATGCGACAACGGCTGCTGGGTGAGCCTGTAGCCAGCCACCTAAGCGCTTCGCCCAATCTGGAAGCGCCGTGCGCCGCTGCCAGACCCGCCAGGCAGCTGTGAACATCGCGCCCGCGATCACAAACCAGATCACGAGCCAGCTCCAGTTGAAGCGCAGCGCGCCACCGGCGTCGCCATGCGAGAAGAGCACGAAGGCTCGCGTAGCCCCGCAGGCCGGGCAAGGCACGCCGGTCGCCTGAAGCATCGGGCAGCCGCCGCCGCCGTTGGCGATCGAAGTGCTGAAGCAGAGCAGCGCGGTGAAGAACGGAGCAAGCAGCACCGCTATCGCGCCAGCAGCGAGATGGAGTGCACGCTGCCGGTCGGCTTCAAGCGGTCGCTTGTGAACGTGCTCGCAGTTGGCGTGTGAAGTAGCGATCTTCGTACCCGCTTAGTTGGTGTTAACGCTGTTGAAGTCGGTGCTAGCGACACCAATGATCAGCGCGATCACGAAAAACACCAGTGCGACGACTCCAAGGACCAAGCCAGTAATCCACATCCAGTTAGGTGCGCCACGCTTCTCGGCCTCTTTCTTGCCGAGGACGCCGCAGATAACGGCGGCGATCGCCACGGGAATGCCGATGCAGCACCAAGACGTGAGCAGACCGATGATGCCGCAGACGAATGCTGCGATCGCAAGCCCACCCTGGCCGGGCGTGACGGCCGCTGGCACCACAGGCTGACCCACCGGCGGGGTCGTCGGTGGCGGCATTTCAGGTGTCGCTGGCGGCCCGGCAGGCGGGGGCATCGCTGGCGGCGTTGGTTCAGCTGGTGTCTCTGGGGTTTCGGGCGTCTCAGAATCTCTGTTCATGCGCGGAAGGTACACCAGCTCCGCGATTCGGCGCAAACAGTTTCATCGCTCAGAAACGACAACGGGCCGCCGCGCTGCTGCGCGACGGCCCGTGGCCAGTGACCAATGCTTGAGAGCTGCGTTTACGCAGGCATCTCCCCGCTCGGCATCTCTGTTACCTGCTCAACGACTACAACGGCAGCTTCACCATTGGCCTCGAGCAGGTCGTAGAAAAGGACCGTGCGAATTAGCGCTGAGTACGGGTAGAGCAGGACGCCAGCGACGACGAAAGCGATCACGCCGACGATCGGAGCGATTGCAGCAAGCAGCCCAGCAATGATAAAGATGATCGCGTAGATGATCACCAAGACGATTGCCAGCCCGATCATCCGCCAACGGTTGCCGTTGGTGATGTTGTAGCTACGACCGAGCGAGTCGAATATGCCGCGATCTTCAACCATCATCGCCGGAACGCAAACCGACCAGATAAGGGCGACGAAGAGCCCTGGAATGATCAGGAAGATAAATCCAACCTCTGTGCAGACGGCAACGATGATCCCCATGATCAGAAGCGGGAACAGTTTCCGTGTAACGCTGCCGATCAGGGCGCCGACCGTTGAGACCGGCGCGCTGCCGTCTTCTTCGGCCTCTTGGACGACCTTCACAAGGGAGCCGGTGAGATAAAGCTCGAGAATGAGCATCGCAATTCCGCCGATCAGCCCAAGCAGCCACGAACCCGTGTCTTGTTCGAAGTAACGAATGATCGCGACAGGGATGATCAGGATCAGCGTCACGACCCAGATCGTTACCGCCGACCTCTTGTAAATATCGAGTCCGTCCCTTAGGACCTTCCCGATATCAATGTGGCCGGGCTCTGCGCCTGCGGTAGTCATCTGAAGAATTGCTCCTTGGTTTGATTAGCGGCGATCAGATTGCTGGTACGCCATCGGGGAGTTTCGCCATCGCATCGTCCATCTCCTGCTGCGA
>JBAXGJ010000345.1:0-1836 GCA_037139475.1 Actinomycetes bacterium | reverse complement strand
AAGCGCTTGAGCGCTTGCAGCCAGCGGACCCGCTGGCGCGTGATCTGATCTGGCGTAACAGGAACTAACGAATTCGCTTGCGAAAACGTCGCCGCGCCGGCAAGCGTCACCTCGATAAACGTCGCAACGGCCGAGTCACTTATCTTCTGCGTGTCGCTTGCTGTCTGGCGTAGGTTGAAGTAGTAGTAGAGCGGCAGTGAGAGCGGGCTGTAGCTCCCGTTCTGGATCGTCGCCAGCGATGGCTTAATGCAGCCGTCGCCGCCATCAACGCCGACAACCGAGTTGCTCGCAAGTTGATCGGCGGCGGCCCCATAGTCGAAGTAGCCAAGAGCACTCTTGTCAGCCGCAATCGCAGCGGAAAAGGCCGGCGCCTGCTGATAAAGGAATGTGCGGTAGTCGCTGCGCGAGTTTCCGGATTGGCCATTGATCGCGGCAGTGAAGAGGTCGAAGACGCCCGAGGTAGTGGTCGGTCCAAAGAGCGAAACCTTTGCCGCTGGCAGCCCACTTCCAAGCTGGTTGTAGCTAGTGATCTTCGAGCCCTTGCGCCAGAGCTGCCGCAGCTGCGCAGTCGTGAGGCAGTCAATCGCCAGCGCCTTATTCGCGATCACGACCGCCGCCTCGTGGGCCACCAGGACGCGCTGCGGCGTGATTCCATTCTTGCTGCAAAGCGGGGCCTCGGTCGTCTGGTTGATCTCACGCGACACAGCTGCAACGTCAATCTCGCCATTGCAGAAATTCTCGATCGCGGAACTATTGCTACCAAGCTTCAATGGCGTGTCTGTGTCGCCCGTCTGCTCCCTGAAGGTCCGCACGGCGCGCAAGTTAAACGCTGCCAGCGCAGCGCTTCCTTCAACGGCGACGCGTCCGCTGGCGGCCCTTGAGCGCGGAATCGTCGGGTAGCCACATGCTCCGACCAATAGCACCAGGGCACCGCAAGTAAGACCGCTAATCAACCGCTTGAGCACACGCCTCCATCTGTCGCTGTAGAGGCAAAGGTTATTGGAGCAGCGGCGGACTTCGCTTAGCGGGCGGAACTGATCGTCTCTTCGGGGCCGTCAACCTCAAGCGTTGGCGCGAAGCGGTAACCGAAGCCGACGTGGGTGTGGATGAACGACCAATCGGGCAGCGCCTGCGCCAGCTTGACGCGGAGCCGGCGAACGTAAACATCGACGGTTCGATCACCTGGGCGCAGCGGCTCGCCCCAGACGCTCTCGTAAAGCTCCTCGCGACGAACAATTCGCCCATCGTTGAGCGCTAGTTCAGTTAGCAGCCCGAACTCACGGACGGAGAGCTGGAGCGCCCGCCCGGCCGCCGTTGCCAACCCCTCGCTCGGCCTCAGCTCAAGCGCACCGAAGCTGAATGCGCCAGCTTGACCGCTTGCTGTGGACGCTTCAGCTTGGTTCGTGCTCACGCGCAACACTCTGACCGACGGTGTGGCAGGAGTCTTTACCGAGAGGTGAAGCCACTGTGAACGAGTAGTGAAGAAAATACTATTTGACGCACCGTCACGGTCGTGAATGCACTAGCTTACTCGCCTATGACCTTGAAGGGCGTATCAAGCGAAGATGCAGTTCTGGGACTGCTCGAAGAGTCGGGCCGCAACATCGAGCGCACGGCGATGGTGCTGCGCGACCTGATAGCCGACTACCCGGTGCACGCCGAGCTAGCGCGCGAACTAGTCGTGCTCGAACACGAGGGCGACCGCATCACGCACGACATAATCGTGCAACTTGGCAGCCAAAAGAGAACGACTGTCGTGACGGCCGAGGACGGCTACGCGCTGGCAACAACACTCGACGACATCGTCGATTACGCAGAACAGACCGGCGACATGCT
>JBAXGJ010000344.1:0-1836 GCA_037139475.1 Actinomycetes bacterium | reverse complement strand
ACGGCCGGCGGCTTCGTTGCCGCGCAGATCCTTGGCCGGATGCGGGGCCGTTAGCCAATGACGAACGCCCCAGGCCCGAACGAGAGCGCCCTCGCCGCTGCGATCCAGCGCGTCACCGCCGACACGCGCGGCCTCGTTCAAGACCAAGTCGAACTAGCCAAGGTTGAGCTTCAGCAGAAGGCCGCTGTCTTCGGCCGCGGCACCGTAATTGCCGTTGCCGCCGGCGTATTCCTTGTCGGCGCTCTATTGCTGATCATCGAGGGAGCAAGCTGGCTCGCTTGGTACTTGCTGTTCCCAGGCCAAACATTCTTCTGGGGCTTCTTCTTGATCGCCTTCCTGCTGATTATCTGCGCTGTGATCGCGGGGCTGGTTGCCGCCAAGCTGCTTAAGAAGGCGAAGGCTCCGATCCCTGACCAAGCGATCGCTGCCGTCCGCCAGACGCAGGAGACGATCAGCGAAGAGGCGCATCTGATGAGCGAACAGGTCCGCGAGGCTGTCGTGCTGCCCGAGGAGGACCGCTGATGAGCCCGGCTCGCACCCAGGACCAGCTGCGGGATTCGATCGCCCAGCGTCAGACCGAGCTCGCCCAGTCGCTGACTCAGCTCCGTGGCGAAGTTGTAGCCGTTGCCGACTGGCGCACGCAGGTCAACCGGCACCGCCCGAAGGTGCTCGCCGGCGCAGCAATTGCCGGCTTTGTGATCGGCGGCGGCATCGCCGCGCTGATCGGCCGCAAACGCCGCTAATAGTCGCTTAAGGCTCTAGTAGCTCGGGGTTAATCCCCGAGACGCCGAGCACGCCGGGGCCGGCGTGGGTGCCGATCACGGGGCCGATCTCGGTGCAGAAGATCGGCTCGGTGCCGAAGATCTCGCGCCCGCGCTGAACCATCTGCTCGGCCAGCTCCGGCACTTCGATGTACTGAACCACCCAGGCCGACGCTCCGGCCTCCTTGCGCTCTTCGAGCAGTTCGACCATCCGCTCAAATGCGCGGCGATTAGTTCGGACGCGCTCGACCGGCGTGATCACCTCGTCGAAGCTGAGGATCGGCTTGATTTTCAGTGCGCTGCCAAGCCATGCCTGCGCTGCCCCGATCCGGCCACCGCGGCGGAGGTATTCGAGCGTGTCAACCGAGAACCAGATCTTTACGTCGTCGACAGCAGCCAATGTGCGGTTCTTGACGGCCTCGACGTCGCGGCCGCCGCGCGCCGCGCTGGCAGCAGCGAGAACGATCAGTGCGAGGCCGCCAGCGGCGCTGGCGGAGTCAATTACCTCGATCCGGCGCTGTGAGCCGTCGCCGGTCAGCTCCGCGGCAGCTTGACGGGCGCTGTCGCAGGTTCCTGAGATCCCGGCGCCAAGGTGGACCGAAACGATGTCGTAGCCCTGTTCGATCAGTGGCTCGTAGACGGCGATGAAATCGCCGGGGGATGGCTGCGAAGTAGTCGGCAGGTCGCTGCGCGCGCGCAGGTCCTCATAGAAGGCGTGAAAGTCCGGCATCTCGCCTTCTCGAGTAAGCGTTCCGCCGTCGTTGACGTAAAGGCTGACTTGATGGATGCCATAGTCGGCGATGATCTCGCGCGGCAAGTAGTGGGTTGAGTCGGTTACTACGGCAACGGGCACTAGGCGACCCTATTACAACGCCCACTGCAACGCCCGTTACTCTCGAGCTGTGGTCACGCTCTACCGCTGCCCAGCGCCAACCAATTACCTCTGCGCCTGCGGCCGCGTGGCACGTGAGCTGGAGCGCCAAGGAATCGAGCATGAGCAGCTGCGCGTGCCGTGGCGCAAGAGCCAGCGAAGCGAAGTTGAGGCGCTGAGCGGGCAGAACGTCGTGCCGCTACT
>JBAXGJ010000343.1:0-1839 GCA_037139475.1 Actinomycetes bacterium | reverse complement strand
TGGCTCTCTCTGGACCCTCTCGGGGCGCCGTTGACGGCGCCGCTTGCGGATTAGCCTAGCTGAAAACAGTATTAGAGTGAAGGCGACCAATCCGCCTGCCAGCGGGCGGAGCCAGCCGCCGATGACAAAAAGCAGCGATGGCTCCGCGACTGCAGAAGCGGTTAGTAGTGGGACGCGATCGACGTTCTTGCCGCGGCGCTGGACGATCAGATAGCCGACGCGCGTGCCCTTTGCGAGCGGCCCGACGAGCTCCGACGGCAATCCTGCCGTGACCGTCGTCGGCGGTTGGCTTTTTCGAACGATGACTTCGGAGCTGCGGCCGGCAATTAGCTGAACATCCTCTGCCCGCCCTCTAACGCTAATCGAGGCCAGCCGCTGGCCTTTGCTGACGACGCGAACGCTGTGGTAGCGGCCAAGTCCATAGCGCATGAGCTTTAAGGTGTCGGCGTTGCGCGCCGCTTCGCTCGGCTCGCCCATTACGACGCTGATCAGCTCAGCGCCGTCACGGATCGCCCCTCCGACCAGCAGGTAACCAGCGGCCGAGGTGTGCCCGGTCTTGATCCCGTTCATCCACGGCACCGAGCCAACCAGCGTGTTGCGGTTTTCGACGACGCGCCTGCGTTTGCCGCTGTTGAGAGTCGCTTTGGCCCGGTTCACGAGGTCACGGGCGAACTTGTTCTCGCGCAGCAGCACGCCGAGCGCGGCTAAGTCTCGTGCAGTCGAGTAGTTGTTGGCGCCGCTGAGTCCATCGGGATTGGCGAAGTGCGTCCGCTTGAGCCCAGCCAATTTGGCGCGCGCATTCATCATCCGTACGAAGTTTTTTTGCGAGCCACCGACGTCAACGGCAATTGAGATCGCCGCTTCGTTGGCACTAGCGAGCAGCAGTGCACGCAGCATGTCGGCGCTCGTGAGCCGCTCGCCTGGGATCAGGCCGGCGGTTGATTCTGCCGCGCCGGGGGCGTAGTTAGCGACCCTGACCTGATGAGTTAAGGAGCGATTCTCGAGCAGCAGCAGCGCTGTCATCATCTTCGTCGTCGAGGCGATCTGATGGCGCGTGTTGGCGTTGCGCGCATAGATGACCTCGCCGCTCGAAGGTTCGATCAAAATAGCCGACGAGGCAGAGAGCGACGGGCGACCTTGGGCGCTCGAAACGGCCGGAAGCAGCAGCGCCAGTAGCGCCAACAGCGCGCCAACGCGCAGGGCGCCGATCACGGTCGCAGGCGGAGCCGCTGGCCGGGCTGGAGGGCCTGCGTATCGAGCCCTGGATTGAGCTCCTGAAGCGTTGCGACCGGGACGCCTGTTTCGAGCGAGATCGCGGTCAGCGTGTCGCCGCTGCGGACGGTGTATGACCGAGCGCCCGTCGTCTTCACCGGCGTAGTCGTCTTGGCGCCCGAGGCTGGGGTCGAGCTGCCGCTGCTCGCCGATCCACCACCGCTGGCGAGAATCATCACCGTCAGTAGTGTTGCGACGACCAGCGCGATCGGCGCCAGCCAGCGAGCGGATTGGGATTTCGACGCCATCTGAGCCTGAAGGATACGGACGCCCGCGCGCAACTCCAATGATTAACCCCGTCGGGCGCAAAGTTGCAGCCCTCAGCCGCCGGCGCCGAGCGCCCAAGATTCCTCCCGCAGCGCTTCAGCCTGCTTGCGGGCTGCATCTGGCGGGCTACCTCCGTTTTTCTCATAAGCGAAGACGATCGAGCGTGAAGCGGTGATCAGGCCGCCTGCGCGGCCCGGGGCGAAGGCCGCTGCTAGCTCTTCGACCTTGCCGCCTTGCGCGCCGATCCCCGGCAGCAGGAAGACCGCGCGCGGCATTAGTTCGCGCATCCGCGCAATATGC
>JBAXGJ010000342.1:0-1844 GCA_037139475.1 Actinomycetes bacterium | reverse complement strand
GCCAACTCGCGGTAAGCGAGCGGCGCGCTGAGCGGTGATTGCTCGAGCAGGAAACGAACGGCGAGCACGACGAGATCGGAATTCCCTCTCAGGGCACTGCTGCGGTAACCGAAGCCGCACTGCTCTGGAGTCAACTCTTCGACCTGCTGCGTCGCGCGGTTGTACACGCGAACCGCCTCGATTGTTGTCGCCACCTCCTGGCCGTAGGCGCCAACGTTCTGGATCGGCGTTGCCCCCACCGACCCAGGGATCCCTGCCAAACATTCCACACCGCTCAGCCCGGCTTCGACCAAAGCATCAACGAGCAGTGCCCAGTTATCGCCGGCGCTGGCATCGATCGCAAAACTCTGCGGGCCGCGCTGCTGGTGCTCGGCTCCTTCGTAGACAAGGTGCAGCGCCGTTCCGTCGAAGCCGTCGTCGGCTACCACAACATTGCTACCACCGCCGAGCACGAAGAACGGTTCGCGGTCCTTATCGAGCTGCTCGATCGCCGCTACGCACTCGGCCTCGCTATCTACTGTCCAAAGCTGTTTCGCTGCGCCGCCAATCCGCAACGTCGTCAGTGGCGCGAGCGGCGCGTTATGGATGATCGGGTTCACGGCGATCAGGTTAGTCGCGCAGCGCCATGCGCGCCTAAGCGGCGGGCAACGGCGGCGATGTCATGCCCGCGGCTTCGCACGCATCTACGAGCAGCGCCGCGAGTCGCGGCTTCTCGCGCACAGCACGCGGCGAGCGGGGCCTGCCGGTTCGCGTGTCAAGGAGGTTGTAAGCCTCATCGGGGTCTTCCTTCAGGTCGTAGAGCTCATATTCCGGCCCTTTGACTCCATCCGGATCGAGGTAGACGGCGTATTTCCAGCGTTCGTCGCGGACGCAGCGCACGCGGTTCGGTTGCCCGGAGCCGTTCTGCATCGCAGTGCCTGACTGGTGGTCGTCGTAGGTGAAGAGAATGTGGTCGCGGACCTCATCGGCGCCTTTAGCGCGGTCGATGATCGGCCCAAAATCGACGCCACTCTTCTCGAGGCGCTTTTCGTTTGGCTTCGCGAGGCTGGCGAGGACTGGGCTGAGGTCGCGGCCATCGAGCTGGCTTTCCGCCTTGGCGCCGGCAAGTCCGAGGAATGTCGGGACTAGGTCGATCAGCGAAGCAAGAGTCTCTGTCTGAGCTGGTTTGGGGAAACAGACTGGGTTGGAGAAGACGAGCGGCACGCGGATCGTTTCTTCATAAGCGTTGAAGATCTTCTGCCGAGCACCACCGTGTGAGAGACCCATGTCGCCGTGGTCGGAGGTGCGGGCGATGACGGTGCGCGAGCGGAGCGACTTTGGATCGTCTGCGTCCCCAAGCGCGGTTAGTAAGCGGCCAACTTGGCGATCCACAACGCGCTGCAAGTGGGCGTAAAAGTTGACGTAGTCGCGCTCCTCGTCGCGATTTGTGAGCGGCCCGAGGTAGGCGCTCATCCCGAGCAGCGCAATCGAATGCACGCCCGGCTTGTTGGCGAGCGATTCATCGATCGTTGGAGGAAGCGGGATATCTAGATCGGCGAATTCTTCGCGCCGGTAACCACCGATGCGGAACTTCGTCGGGTATGCGAGTACGTCGTGAGGGTTGATCAGCGAGACAACGAGGCAGAAAGGCTCTGGCAAATTCTCCTGCGCAAGGAAGCGCTCAACCTGGTCCATGTAGACCTTGTCCCAGCCGCCGTTCGCAGGGCCGCCATCGCCGCCGCCAAAGGTCTCGGGGAAGGTGTCGCCGCCAGCGTCCGGCGGCTCCCAGCCGGCGAAACCGTAGTCGCGCTCGATCCGTTCGCCGTCAGCGGAGGTCCAGTTAGTGCCGTTGACCGGCTTAGTCA
>JBAXGJ010000341.1:0-1844 GCA_037139475.1 Actinomycetes bacterium | reverse complement strand
AGCCACTCGGGCGACACGTCAGACCTCGACGACGCGGACGGGATCCGCATCGGGGACGGTCACGATATCGCCGTCGCGCAGCGTGCGACCGCGGCGCTCGTCGACAACATCGTTGACCTTCACAACACCTTCGGACAGCAACGCCTTGGCGTCGCCACCGGTATCAACGAGGCCGGCAAACTTGAGCAGCTGGCCGAGATCGATCCCGCCACTGCGAACCTCAACATCGCGCACGGTACTAGTGCGACGCGCAGCTAGAACAGCCGCCCGCAGAGGCGGTGACGGGGTCACCCTCCTCTTCGCCTTCCTTCAATTGGAAGGAGGTACCGCACCCGCAACCCGCGACGGTGTTCGGATTCGTAATCGAGAAGCCGGTGCCGTTGAGGCCGTCAACGAAGTCGATGTCGGCGCCGTTGAGGTAGGGCATGCTGAACGGATCGACGAGCACCTTGACGCCGTGCGCCTCGATCACCTCATCGCCATCCTGTGGACCTGTGTCGAAGCCGAGGGCGTACTGGAAGCCAGAGCAACCGCCACCCTGCACGGCAACGCGCAGCGCCTGCAGTTCGGGGTCGTTCTCTGCCTCCAGAAACTCATGCACCTTCTGGGCGGCTTTTTCGGTAATTGTGATCATCGTCTGCGTGCTCATTCGTACCTCGAAGCGTAGCGGCTGCCGGCGGCGGCGTTATGACCTCTGTACGTGTGCAAACGACTGACTCCTGCTCGGCATTCCCTGATGTGTTTGTGACAGGTGGGGCTAATCAGCGGAACAGCCGAGATCCGTTGGAGGGAGCAGGCTTGCAGCATTCGGCACGCAGTTCGGGTGGGTGGTGTTTGTAGCGTCGAGCGGGTGCCTGCTACGGTTGCCAAACCGACGGCATGGGGCGTCGGTAGAACCGAAAAGCTTGGAGCGCGCGTGCTCGGAGATTGGGCCTCCTATCTGATTTACCTGCTCTTCTCGGCTGCTATTGCCGGAAGCCTCTTGTCGGGTTCGTTTGTGTGGTCGCGCTTCTTCCATCGCAGCCTGCGTACCGGCAAGCAGAAGTCGCGTTCGTTTGAGTCCGGCGTTTCGGCCGGTGGCTTCCAGCCCTCGAACTTCTCGGTCAACTACTACCTGACCGCCATGCTCTTCATCGTCTTCGACATCGAGATCGTGTTTCTCTATCCGATCGCTGTCAACCTCAAGGCGCTTGGCCCCTTCGGGCTCGCCGAGCTCGTCGTCTTCGTCGCGATCCTCGCGGTGGGCTACGTCTACATCTGGCGCAAGGGAGCACTCGAATGGCACTAAGGCCCGACGCACCCCACGATCGTCCCCATACCGTGGCGCCGACACTGACGCCGCCCAGCGGCGCTGTCGTGATCCCGCCGGCGCAGGTGCGCCGCTCGCTGCGCTCGACAGACCTTGACCAGGTTGTCATGACAACGTCGCTCGAGAAGATCTTCAAGATGGCGACCGCCAACTCGATGTGGCCGTTCGGCTTCGGGCTCGCCTGCTGCGCGATAGAGATGATCGCGATGATCTCTTCGGCGCGCTACGACGTTGCCCGCTTCGGCTCCGAGGTCGTGCGTGCCACACCACGCCAGAGCGACCTGATGATCGTCTCGGGCCGTGTTGCGCACAAGATGGCCGAGCCGATCCGCCAGCTCTACGAACAGATGCTCGAGCCCAAGTACGTGATGGCGATGGGCGCCTGCTCGTCGACCGGTGGCATGTTCTCGAACTATTCGATCCTGCAGGGTGTCGACAAGATCGTCCCCGTCGACGTCTACGTGCCGGGTTGCCCACCACGCCCCGAGGCCGTCGTTGAGGGTCTGATGGTCTTGCAGGAGCGCATCAAGTCGGG
>JBAXGJ010000340.1:0-1844 GCA_037139475.1 Actinomycetes bacterium | reverse complement strand
ACGCGCGCCAGTACAACGGTCAGCTGCTCGACGGTCGGGCGGCCAAAGTCGAAGCGGTGGCAACGGTCAACGACGGTGTCGAGGATCTTCTGTGGCTCGGTCGTGGCGAGCACGAAGATCGTGTTCGGTGGCGGCTCCTCGAGCGTCTTGAGGAAGGCGTTCCAAGCCTGCGGCGTCAGCATCTGCGCCTCGTCGATGATGTAGACCTTCGAGCGGCCGCTGACCGGCGCGTAGGCGACGCTTTCGCGCAGCTCACGGATGTCATCGACCGAGTTGTGTGAGGCGCCGTCCATCTCGATTACGTCCATCGAACCGGCCTGCTGGATCGCGAGGCACGAATCGCAAACGCCGCAAGGCTCTGCCGTCGGGCCCTGCTCACAGTTGAGGCAAGCGGCGAGAATCTTCGCCATTGAGGTCTTGCCGGTGCCGCGCGAGCCGACGAAAAGGTAGGCGTGGTGGACGTTGCCGCCATTTACAGCGTTAGTCAGCGTACGCACGACGTGCTCTTGGCCAACAACGTCAGCGAAGTTGCGTGGGCGGTGGCGGCGGTATAGCGAAGGAGCGGCAGACACGGAGCCTGAGTCTAGAGGCAGCGGCGGCCGTTCTGAGGCCGCTGGCGCACGCGATCAGCCCAGTTTGCGCTCGTCTCCCAAGTAGGCTGAGGTGATGAAACCGGGTCGGCTCGAGGAGCTCTACGACTGGCTGCGCATTCCGTCGATCTCAACCGGCGGCGGCGAAGCGAAGGATCTTCTCGCGGCCGCCGAGTTCGCAGCCGCGATCGTGCGCCGCGCCGGCGGCGAGGCGGAACTGATCACGATCGATGGCGGCAACCCTCTCGTGATCGGCGAACTACGCGCGCGCCAAGAAGGCGCGCCGACGGTGATCATCTACGGCCACTACGACGTCCAGAGCCCAGGCCCATTGGATGCTTGGCAGAGCCCGCCATTTGAGCCGGAGGTTCGGGGCGGCAGGCTCTACGCGCGCGGCGCCGCCGATGACAAAGGCAACTTCTACCCGCTGCTGGTTGCGGCCTGCGAGCTCTTCGAAAGCGGCGAGCTGGCGGTCAACGTGCGCGTCGTGATCGAAGGCGAGGAGGAGGCAGGCGGGGAATCGGTCGCCGCCTGGGTCAAGGCCGACGAGCGCGGCGCCGACTGCGCGATCGTCTTCGACAGCGCGATGGAAGACGCGAATACGCCGGCAATCACGGTCGGCCTGCGCGGCTGCGTCAGCACGATGCTTACGGTCACGGCGCAGCCGCGTGATCTTCACTCCGGCCTTTACGGTGGCAGCGTTCAGAACGCGCTGCATGTGCTCCAGCAGATCCTCACTCCCCTATTGCCAGATGCTGAAGGCAACCTTCGGGATCAGCTGCGCGCCGGCGCCGAGGCCCCTTCGGCCGCTGAGCTTGAGTCCTGGCAGCAGCTGCGCCCCGGCCAAGAGATCCTCGACGAAGTTGGAGCGACGCCGCTGACGAGCGACTCTGGCGCTGATTTTCGCCGCCGCAACGGCGCTGAACCGTCGTTCGAAGTCAACTGGATCGAGGGCGGCGCGGCGCGAACTGTGGTGCCGGCGCAGGCGCGCGCCTATGTAACGCTGCGCCTGGCTCCGGGGCAGGACGCAGCGGCGATGCAAGCGGAGCTCGAGCGGCTACTGCGCGGCGAAGTGCCGCCCGGCGTCGAGCTTGAGCTCGAATCGCACACCGCAACGCCATCGCTCTTCGCCACCGATCTGCCAGCGATTCAGATCGCGCGCGAAGCGATCGACCGCGCCAGCGGAATGAAGACGGCGCTAATCCGCAGCGGCGGCTCAATCCCAGTCGTCGCCGACTTCGCCGCCGCTGGTAT
>JBAXGJ010000339.1:0-1845 GCA_037139475.1 Actinomycetes bacterium | reverse complement strand
GGGAACGCCGCTGCCAGGGCCGACCGCGCTGCGTGGCGAGCCGACGCGCAATTACGTCGCTGCCAGCAACGGCGGCTGAGGCGCCCGCCGCCGCGCGCCGGCCAGCAGGCTGATTGCCGCTGGCCGAACGCGCGACGCCCGAAGGCTCCGTGCTTAGCTGCTGATTACTGAACCAGGCAGGTGATCGTAATTACCAGCGATACCGGGCTGGGTAGATCGGTCGTCGTAACTGTCGCGTAGTACGCGTTATCAGTTGGCTGGTTCTGAGCAGTGATCGTCGCTCCCGTCACCGCGCCGCCGTTGGTTCCCTGCAAGACGGCGTTGCCCTTGCCACCGGAGCAAGTCCCCACACCCCAAGTGAGCGTGTAGGTCTTGGCCGTCACGTTAGGCAGCAGGTTGTAGGACTTGACGATCGAGCTTGGTCCTGGTGGTGCCGGCGGTACCGGCGGCGTCGGCTGGTTGTACTTGCCGATTGTCAAGACGACGTTGCTGCCCTGCAACACCGTGCTGCCAGCCCCCGGTGACATCGCCAGCACAATCCCGTTCTGCGAGGCGCTTGTGACAATGCGCGTCGCGTACACGGCGTCGAGACCAGCCTTCTGTAGCGTCCTGTCGCCCTGAATCTGCGTCTGACCGACTGCGTTGGGAACCGTGACCTTCTTCGGCGCTTGGTCGATCGTCACCTGGACGCTCGATCCAACCCCTGCGCTACGGCCGCTGCTTGGGTCTTGTGCCAGGACATGCCCCGGGTTCTTATTCGACACCTGGTAGCTGTGATCGACGCGGAAACCAGCGTTGGTCAGCGCCGTATCGGCGCCAGCCTGAGTTAGGCCAAGCACGTTCGGGACAGTTACCTGCTGTGGCCCTTTCGAGATCTTCAGCGTGACGTTTGTGTCCTTCGTGGCATCGGTGCCGGAGACCGGCGTCGTGCCAACAGCAAATCCAGCCTCGTGAGCCGAGCTGTAAACCTCTACGACCACCGGCGTGAAGCCAGCGTCGCGGATCTGCTGCTCGGCGCGGTCTGCTGGGTCGCCAGCTACGTCGGGAATGATTCCGTCGCCCGGGCCGTTGGAGACTGTCAGCGCAACTGCATCGCTGGTCTTCTGCTCGGTGCCGCCGGCGGGATCTTGGCTAAGGATTTCGTCCTTACCCTGCTTGTCGGTGACGCGCTTGACGGTCGATTTAAATCCTTTGTCACCAAGCATCTGCTGACCTACGGCGAGCGTTTGGTTGACCGTGTTAGGGACCTTTGCGGTCGTGTCGCCGCAGCCGCTGACGAGCAGCGCGAAGCCGACGGCGAGCGATGCGATGGCGGCAAGGATCAGCGCAGTGCGCGAGCGGCTTGTTCGGGAAGTTTGGCTGGTTGGGTAGTTGCTTTGAATTTTCATAATCGATTAATACCACGCGGAGGAGACTTCTCCTACTAGGCGGTGGCGTAGACTGGCGCGCATGAGTCAAATCCTCGTTGTTGCAACGTTGAAGATCCAAGACGGCAAGGTTGACGAAGCAGTCGCCGAGCTGACATCCGTAATCGAAGCCACGCACGACGAGGAGGGCTGCCTCTCCTACGTCCTCCACCGCGACATCAATGACCCCAGTACGCTCGTTTTTGTCGAGCGCTGGGCGTCTCAGGAAGCGCTCAACGCTCATATTCAGCAGCCTCACATGCTGAAGCTGGTTGAGCTCGCCGGCACGATGCTTGCCGAGCCGCCGCAGATCACTTTCTGTGAGTCGCTTGAGATTGGCAGCTCGCCTAAGGGCAGTTTCGACAGCTAGCCGCGGCAGATTGGGCGCGTTCTTCGCATCGCCAGTGGCTACCGTCAAGGCGATGCTTCGTGGCGCCGC
>JBAXGJ010000338.1:0-1847 GCA_037139475.1 Actinomycetes bacterium | reverse complement strand
GGACCAGAGCAAGGAAGACGACACAATGCGTCGAATCAGGATGCAGCTTGTTGCTAGACATACTTCCGTGTTTAGGAGTATCGTTTCATGTCCATAGACCAACGTCCGTTACGTAACTAGGGGGAAGAGCAGATGGATACATTCATGACTTCGAGCCAAGAGACTTGGCTTTGGATTGGTACCGCAGGCATGGCGCTAGGAGCGCTCGCAATTCAGGTTGTCGGGCACGGCATGAAGGAGAGCCACCACCGCGTGACCAGCTTCTTCGTCTGCGCGATCGCAGCCTGCCTTTACCTGTTGATGGCGCAGGGCCAGGGCGACATCGTCGTTTCCAAGGCCTCGCTGGCGCTAACTCCGCTTGGAGTTGGAGCCGACGTCTCGGCCGAACTCGTCTACTTCGGACGCTACATCGACTGGGTCTTCACGACGCCGTTGCTGCTGATTGGTCTTATGACAGTCGGGCTGAAGCCGCTTACCGGCGGTGGTGAGCCGGCACGTGAGCGGATCGGCCTTATGGCCGGCATC
This sequence comes from Actinomycetes bacterium, assembly GCA_037139475.1. Taxonomy (GTDB): domain Bacteria; phylum Actinomycetota; class Thermoleophilia; order Solirubrobacterales; family Solirubrobacteraceae; genus F1-60-MAGs163. The sequence continues at coordinate 1,322 of JBAXGJ010000338.1, read as the reverse complement.
GTCGGTGCCGACGTCTTGATGATTCTGACCGGCCTGTTTGGCGCACTTTCGCTCGACTCGACGCACAAGTACGTCTGGTTCATCGTCTCGATGGGCTTCTTCCTCGCCGTACTCGCGCTGATCTGGGGCCCAGTTCGCGCCGCGGCGGCAGAGCAAGGAGCCGGAACTGCCGCGCTTTACAACAAGCTGCTCGGCATCCTGACCGTGCTCTGGTTCATCTACCCGGTGCTTTGGATTCTTGGCACCGAGGGAACAGGCTCAATCAGCCTCAACACTGAGGTGGCGGTATTCACGATCATCGACCTGACAGCCAAGGTTGGCTTCGGGCTGCTGCTCGTAACCGGCATCAAGAAGATGAGCGGCGCTCCGGCGGCCGCTGAGACCTCAGCCGCCTAACCAGCGCTGAGAAAGGCAGCAACTGGCCCCTGGCGCTAACCGCGCTGGGGGCCGTTGTCGTTCTGGGGTTGTGCTGCGCCGATCAAGCGGCGACGTGGCCAGCTGCGGTGCGTGGCTGCGGGATCGCTTCACCCTGCGCTGCCAACGCTGAAAGATGCGCGGCGAGCGCTTCGCCGATCCGCGACTCAGCTTCCGCTCGCGTGGATCCGACTGCGAATACGCCTTCGACGTCGGGGCTGTGTGCGCCCCAGCCGCCATCCTCAGCTTGTTCATAGATAACGAGGTAATCCCTCATCGCAGATGATCCATTCCGGTTGATCGACGAATAGCAGCGAGCGTGCCTGCTGGAATTGTATCTGAGTCTTTCCCGGCAATCGTGACAGTTCGACCCGCGACGTAGCGCTGGCTTTATTACTCAGGCGCTGGCGGCACGAAGCCTTTTACTATCACGATGTCGAACGTGGCGTTGCCTTCGCGGAGCGCAATTGCGGCTTGGTAGCCGTCAGATGCAAAGCATTCGCTCGCTGCTTCGTAGCTGGGGAACTCAATCACGAACGGCCGGCCCGGCGAGCTTCCTTCAACGACTTCAAATATGTCGCCGCGAGCTAGGACCTTGCCGCCAGCCTGAGCGATCACTGGGCCAGCCACTGAGGTGTAGTTCTGGAACTCGGCCGGGTCGGTCACGACTGCCGTGACGAGCCAGTAGCCCTTTTCTTCTGAAGACATTGAGGTCTGCTCTCCGTTCGGTTGCCTTTCGCTCTTCGTGAACGAAGTTTGACGATAGCGAGGTGGCGCCTTCTAGCCCGGAGGGAAGCGCGGCATTCGCGCAAAAACTACGTCAGTAGTATCCTTCTAACAATGAATCAGGAGTTTGACCGCAGGTCTTTTCTACTTGGCGTCTCGGCTCTGGCCGCGCTGTGCCCGAT
>JBAXGJ010000337.1:0-1849 GCA_037139475.1 Actinomycetes bacterium | reverse complement strand
GAGAACCTCAGCGCCCGCGCTCAGCGCGCGACGCTCGTCACAGGCCCCGGCCCAGACACGAGCACGCTCGGCTCCGGCGGAAAGGCCTTCGTCCGTCGCTACCGCGCACAGTTTGGGAGCGATCCCGGAGTTGCAGGGCTCTACGGCTACGCAGCGATGGCCGACGTATTGGACGCGATCCACCGCGCCGGCGCCAACGGCAACGACCGCCTGAGCGTGCTCGCTGCGCTGAGGCAGACCAACCGCACCAGCTCTGTCCTCGGCGCTTACAGCTACGCCGCTAACGGCGACTCAACCCTGAACGGGTTTACCGTCTCGCGGATCGTCGGAGGACAACTCGTTGTCGCCCCGTCGTTAACTGCCGCTATCGCTCGCTAAAGCTTTTTACTCTGCGAGCACAGACGCGAGAGCCGGACCTAGCTCAGGCTGGATGAACTGGTATCCGTTGGCAACCGCAGCGGCAGGAACGGCGCGCTGCCCTTCGGTTACTAGCTCCGCCATCTCTCCGTAGCGGGCGCGAATTACAAACCCGGGAACGGGGAAGACGGAAGGGCGGTGGAGCGCCTTACCCAGAGCCTTTGAAAAGTCAGCATTTGTAACCGGCTCAGGCGCCGTACCGTTGACGGGCCCGCTCCAATTTGGCTCGTCGATCGCGGCGAGGTAGAGGCCAACGATGTCGTCGGCGTGAATCCACGGCATGTACTGCTTACCGCCAGCAACGGGGCCTCCGACTCCAGCCTTGAACGGGGGCAGCATCGTCGCTAGCGCGCCGCCAGCGGCGTCGAGCACAATCCCGGTGCGGATCAGCACGACGCGCATTCCGAGCGCCTCTCCAGCAAGCGCTTCGCGCTCCCACGCGACGCAAACCTTGGCAAGGAAATCATTGCCAGCGGCGGTCTTTTCGTCAACGAGATCGTCGCCGTGCTTGCCGTAGTAGCCAACAGCTGAGGAGGAGACGAGGACGCTCGGCCGCTCTTCAACATTCGCTATTCCGGCAATCAGATTGGCCGTGCCGATCTCGCGGCTATCGAGGATCGCTTTCTTGGACTGTGCGTTCCAGCGCTGTGCAACAGGCTCGCCGGCGAGGTGGATCACGGCGTCGCGGCCGCGCAGTGCGTCGGCCGGTGCCGGCTCGGCAGTTGAATCCCACGCGATGGCTTCAACTCCGAGCGCCGCAGCTGCGCGCTCTGGGCTGCGCGAGAGCACTGTCACCTCGTCGCCGCGGGCTTTCAGCGTCTCGACGAGCCGTGTTCCAATTAGGCCGGTGGCGCCTGTAATCGCAATCTTCATAAGTCGTTCCTCTCGAAGCTTCGGAAAAGGTTACGGATCAGAGCCGTTTATGGGCTACGAAGCGCTTCAGCATCCGACGCGGCAAAGCCGATCGTGTTGCGCTCAGCCTGTGCAGCACCACTGGCGCGAGCTTCGGCGGCAACGGCGTCAGCTACGGCGGGCGCGACGTCGCGGTTGAAGCAGGAGGGAATGATGTAGTCCTCGGCCAGTTGATCGTCGGTGACGATCTGGGCGATCGCGCGAGCGGCTGCCATCTTCATCGGCTCCGTGATCTGCTCGGCGCGAACGTCTAGCGCGCCGCGGAAGACGCCAGGGAAACAGAGCACGTTGTTGATCTGATTTGGATAATCAGAGCGGCCGGTGGCGATGATGCGCGCGTAGGGCGCTGCCTCCTCTGGAGAAATCTCTGGGTTTGGGTTGGCCATCGCGAAGATCATCGGATCAGGGCGCATCGTCGAGAGCGCCGCGGCGTCGATCAGCTTTGCGCCGGAGAGGCCGATCATCAGGTCGGTACCGGCGATCGCTTCTGTTGGGCCGCCGCTGATCTTCTCTGGGTTGG
>JBAXGJ010000336.1:0-1851 GCA_037139475.1 Actinomycetes bacterium | reverse complement strand
GCCAAGGGCGCAGCGCCGCTCGACACGGTCTCATAGAGTCCCGCCGATGAGCGAGGCTGGCAAGATTGCGCAGGAGCACATCGATGCGCTGCACGAGCACGAAGGCGCAGGCCACAAGCCACAGCTCAGCAGCCGAGCCAAGGGAACGGCGATCGCTATCGCCGTGATGGCCGCTGCGCTCGCAATCGCGGATCTCAACGCCCACCATTCGATGAAGACCGTGATCTCAAGCGAGAATCAAGCTGGGACGGCTGAAACGAAGCTCGACGCGCTCGACAACCACCGCACAATCCTGCTCAACGACAAGGTTCTGCTTGATGCCGTAGCCGCTGGGCAGCCAGCGGCAGCGGCGGCCGAAGTCCGCCGAACCGAAGCGAAAGAACGCGCCGAAGCGGCTCAGCTGGCAGCCGAGGAGAAGGCGCTGGCGGGCGAAGTGAAAGTCCTCCAGGACAGAGCTTTAAGTGCTGACAACGAATACGAGAACCTTGAGATTGGCATCGGCGCACTGCAGATCGGAATCGTGCTCGCGTCAGTCTCGATCGTCGCCGGCGCGCTCTGGCTACTACTTGGTGGCCTCGCCGCAGGCCTGTTCGGAATCGCGATCGTCGTCTACGCGCTCTACCTGCTCTAGCGCTTACGGAACGCGCGTGTGCGCGTAGGGCTTAACCGGCGGCTCGGCTGGCAGCGTCGGAGCTGGGTCTTCGAAGAAGGGCAAGATTAGGCTGGCCTTTGCCCGCGCGGCCGCAGCATTAAGCCCTGGTGCCAGCAGCTTCGAGCAGACGTTCTTCGGCAGGCGCTTGACGTTCGCTGGCCCCTTGTGCGTCATCGCATCCTCTGAGGCAGCGAAGGTCACCGAGTCGAGTGCTGATCCGATGTGGCTTACCTGGCGGCCTGGGCAGATGTCCTGAATCAGGATGTTGGTCGCGCCCTTCAACGATGAGGTCGGGTGCGGGCCAGTAGTCGGCTGGACCGTCTCGTCGGTTGCGGTGCGCACCGTCGTCCATGAGGTAGAGCCCGGCGACTCGTCTGGCTCAGCGTTGATCGCTTTGAGCATGTTTGATCGAGCACCCTGCTGCCAGCTCGCGGCTTGGCATGGGTTCAGTGCGCTGCAGAGGCCAAGGCGAACCGTGGTGCCGTGCTGGGTGCCGGCAACGGCAATTACGTCAGTCACCTTGGCGCGCAGACTAGGCCAGTAGGTCAGCGCCCAGCGCGGCAGAAGTCCACCTTGGCTGATACCGAAGACGGCGATCGGCTTGCCGTAGCTGGCAGCCACTCGGCGGATGCCGGAGACGAGGTACTCAGCGGCGATCTGAATGTCGCCGGTCGTGCGGTAAGGGAAGTTGACGTAACAGATTGGTCGACCGGTCGTGGCCAACGCTGCCTTTCCGATCGCGTAGGCCTCCTCCCCGGTATAGCCGGTGCCGGTGACGAGGATTGTCGGCTGCGGCCCGCCACGCTTGATCGGCTTCGGGCAGACGAGCGAGTCGGCGAGCCGTTCCTTTGGCGCCGTCAGCGCGGGCTCCTTGTAGGAGCTCATGGCGACTGCCGAAGTGGCCGGCAGAGCGATTGCGACTAGGGAGAGAGTGGCGGCGGCGGCGAGGCCACGGCGAATGGGTGAATTCATCGGCGGATCCTACCCGTTAGCGGCGCAGAGGCGCGCCGGTCACCGGTTCCGTAGGCTTGCGCTCATGACTGAGATCTTCCGCACCCCCGACGAGCGCTTCGAAAACCTTCCCGGCTACGACTACGAGCCCAACTATGTCGAGGTGAACGGAATGCGCCTCCACCACCTCGACGAGGGAGAAGGGCAGCCGGTGCTCTGCTTCCACGGCGAGCCGAGCTGGAGTTACC